>JACMPN010000592.1 GCA_014377495.1 Candidatus Sericytochromatia bacterium | reverse complement strand
TCTCGAGCTCGGCGATGCCGGCGGACAGCTCGCGGATCATGGCCAGGGTGAAGGCGTTGCGTTTCTCCGGCCTATTCAGCCCCAACAGCAGGACCGGACCGCAGCGTTCCCGGGTGATCAATCCGACCGCCTGTCCGCTGGCTGTCGATTCACGCATGCGTCGGTGCCTTTTTTTCAACAAGATGGGCGTCCCACATCAGGTTATGATGCCAACAGGGTGGCAGTGACTGCAAACCGACCATCTGTTCGAAAACAACCATGGCCAAGAGACGCCCTTGTGCAGATCATTTCCCGTTCTGACATGACAGCCAGTCACGCACGCCTCGGTTGAACGGCAAATTTCAGCCCATCACGTAGCAGCTTAGCGTAATTTATATCAACCGCTATCTGCGGTGCTGCCCCCCCCTTGGCATTGAAGGAGCTCTTAGTCATGTCAACTGCGACGAAACAATCCACCGTAGCGAGTACTGGCCAGTCTGTCGTGGCGACATCGGCTGACGCCGGACGGGCGGCTGCCGAACAGGCATTGGCTGGGCTGGGTGGGAGAACGGCCACCCTTCTTCTAGCCTTTATTGCCCCCAACCACACCTACACGGACGCCCTTGCCGGTATCCAGGCCGTTTTTCCGGGCTGCCCGGTCATCGGTGCGTCGACGGCCGGCGAATTCACCGAGCGCGGCAAGACCACCGGTGGCATCGCCATCCTGGCGCTTGGCAGCGGCTCGATGCAGACCGTGATCAATAAGGCAACGGGGCTGCGGCAGGACCCTGCCGCCGTCGCCGGGGCCGCCTTGGGCGAGTTTGCCGCCACCCAGCGGGCGATGATGGCGGATGGCCTGGTCAACGCCACGGTCCTGTCCTTCAGTGATGGCCTGGCCGGACGTGGCGAAGACATGGTGGCAGCCATCGCCAAGCAGGTCGGACTGTCCGTGCAACTGGCCGGTGGTGCCGCAGCCGACGGCGGCAAGTTCGCCGAGACCGTCGTCTTCCATGACGGCCAGGCCACACCTGACACCCTGGTCACCGCCGCCCTGTTCACCGAAGGCAAAGTCGGCATCGGCGTGCGCCACGGCATGTCGCCTGCCGGCAGCAAAATGAAAGTCACCAAGGCCGACAAGACGATCCTGTTCGAATTGGACGGCAAACCGGCTTTTGAAGCCTATCGTGCCTTTGCCAAAGAACGGGGCGTCGAGCTGACGCCCGAAACGGCCGGATCGTACATGATCGCCCACGAATTGGGCATCCACATGATCGGCAACATCAATAAAGTGCGGGCCCCCCTCTCGGTCAACCCGGACGGGTCGTTGAATCTGGCCACCGAAATCCCGATGAACGCCTTCGTCAGCATCATGGACGGCGGCGCCGAGTCGCTGATCCCGGCCGCCCGCGAGGCCGCCCTCGAGGCAAAGAAGAACCTGGGGCAAGGCGAGGCGGCCGCCGTGCTGCTGATCGATTGCATCTGCCGTGGCATCATTCTGGACACCGAGTTCCAGCGGGAGATCGACACCGTCCGGGAGGTCTTCGGTGACGTGCCCGTGGCCGGTTTCCTCACGTACGGCGAAATCGCCAAATACGGCGGTCAGCTGAACGGCTTCCACAATTCGACCGCCGTCGTCGTCGCCATCC
>JACMPN010000591.1 GCA_014377495.1 Candidatus Sericytochromatia bacterium | reverse complement strand
TCGTAGAGGGCCAGCAGATCGGGCAGGCGGTAGATGTTGTGGGTCCCGAAGACGAGATCGACCTGGGGATACTTCTTGCGGATCTCCGCCCCTTCGGACTGGGCCGCACAACCGGCGATGCCGATGATCAGGTCCGGCTTCTCTTCCTTAAGTGCCTTGAGGGCGCCCAAATGGCCCTTCAGCTTCTCGACGGCGTTTTCACGGATCGTGCAGGTATTGAACAGGACGATGTCGGCTGCTGCGGTTTCATCTGTCGGTTCGTACCCCAACTGCCCCAGCATGCCGAGCATTTTTTCTGAATCGGCCACATTCATCTGGCACCCGAAGGTGACCATTTTGACCCGTTTAACCGCTGTCATGTCCCGCGTCCTCATCGAACCCACCACGCAACCGGCGCCTGCGCCAGCCCGGGAACCGGGTCCTTACTGCTTGTTTTCTCCGTACAGCGTGCGATACCGCTCGTAAGTCCGCAAGCTCCTCGCCACAAACTCCCGGGTCTCCGGGAAGGGAATGCCCTGTCCCGTCTGCCGCCAGCGGGCCACGTTGCCCTCACCGCCGTTGTAGGCCGCCAGGGCATCCGGCAGGTCTTTGTGGCGACGGATGAGATAGTGCAGGTACCAGGCGCCCAGGCGGATGTTCACTTCCGGCTTGTGCAAGGCGTCCGAGCCGGGCGCCGGCTGACCGAGATTTTTGGCGGCCCACCCGGCCGTGCTCGGCATCATCTGCATCAGGCCGATGGCCCCGACGCCGGAGACGGCTCGCGGATTGAACCGGGACTCCTCGCGGATCACCGCCGCCACGAGGAACGGATCGAGCTGAAATTCCGCTGCCGCCCGTTCAATGATCTGCCGGTAGCGGTAGGGATAGCGCCAATGCCAAAAGACATCGGTCGTCCAGGGCAATGCGGCCGCGACGACAACGAACATCAGCAGGATGACCACCCGCCACGTCCGCCGCTGGCCACTGCCCGACTTTGCCGTTTCAATTGCCGCCAAACCGCCCAGCCCCCCCAGCCTGTCCCTCCGGCGCCACCGGCCCCGTCCCGCTCATCGTAACGTGCCGGCGTCTGTCTGCCAGCCTGCCGGCGTGCGAAAACCGCCGGCCGGGTGCTCGGGTGGTAACCCTTTATAGGAGTCACCGGGTCGTTCGTCGCCGTTTGCTGGCCACCGGGGTCCATCACCGCAGGTTAACCTTGGCGCAGCGCATCAGGGCTGGACCCACATCGACAGGGGCAACCGATCAACCCCAAACACCCTCATAGCCTGACCGGCCAAAAAATCAGACACCAACCACTTGCAATTCACCTCAAGTTAAGGTTAGATTATCAACAGGTAAGCGTCTTCCGCACCAACCGCACAATCCGGTTTCCCCGGACGGGTTCGAAGTGCAGAGCGGCGGCACCGACCACATGTTTCGTTTGCTGCTGATTTTAAAGAGAGGCTACATATAATGGCTTTCACCCTCAAGTCCCGCACTTCGGTCGCTATCCTCGGCATCCTGACGGCAGCGGCGAGTGCCTGCAGCACCACGCTGGCCCCGCTGAGCTCCGGCACCAGCATGATCTCCGGCCTGACCAGTGGCACCAAGACCGCCGCCCACCGCTTCACCCTGAAGTTCAACAAGACCTCCCGGGTCATGAAGTTCAAGGCTTCCCGGGCCGACCTGCCTGCCTCGATCGATATGCGTGCCAAGTGCTCGCCCATCGCCGACCAGGGCCAACTGGGTTCCTGCACCGCCTTCGCCTGGGGCAAGGGCATGGCCGAATTCCTCGCCATCCAGAAGGGTGACAAGACGCCCTTGAGCGCCATCTTCTTCTACGTCAAGGAGCTCGAGATGGAGAACCATCTCGGCCAAGACGCCGGTGCCGAGAGCATGGAGACCGGTGGCAAGACCCTCACCAAGTTCGGCGACGCCCCGGACGTCCTCAGCCCCTACCTGAGCTCGGCCGATCAAATGAGCTCCGCCAAGATCAAGAAGGCACTGTCGACCCTGCCGAACGCCAAGCAACTCGAAGCGGCGCTGCCGTACCGGGCTGCCAAGGTGACCCCCGTGGCTGACTTGGCTGCCGCCAAGGAACAACTCGCTGCCGGCCGTCCGGTCGCCATGGGCATCATGGTCTACGAGAGCTTCCAGAGCCCCGCAGGCAATGCCGGCAATATCCCCGTGCCCAAGGATGGCGAGCAGGTCCTCGGCGGACACGCCGTTCTGGCCGTCGGCTACGACGATGCCAAAAAGGTCCTGATCATGCGCAACAGCTGGGGCACCAGCTGGGGCGACAAGGGCTGGTTCTACCTGCCCTACGAGTACGTCAAGGGTGACCGGGTGCTCGACTGCTGGTCCGCCAACAACTAAAGAGGGTGTTTGAGGCGGGGTATCGCACCCCACCTGCTTTGTCGGCCTCGGCTAACGTCCACTCGGGCGTGTCCCCGAGACCTTCGTGCATCTGGGGCACGCTACCCCACCGCCAACCCCCTCTTCAGGCCACACGCCACCCGAAGGAAAAGATCCCGCTGATATGCCTTTTGCATCCCCTGAGACAAAACGAAAAGTCATCACCGCCGGGCAGTTTGATCGACGCCTGCAGCAGGTCCCGGCCGAGCTTTTGCGGGGCCGGTTGATCGGGGACGGGGAACGTCACGCCCTTGTGGCTCTTGATGCCCGTGACGGGAAACGGGCTCATCAACCCGACATCGATGCCCCGGGTGTCGTTGCCCTTGATGAGGACGAGGTTCCGGTAGCCCATGTCGGCCAGATACTTATCCCGAAAATTCCGCAGGGTCAGCAGGGATGCGACGTCCATGAGGCCGACGACGTCCGCATCCATCTCCTTCTGGATATCCGAACAGGTGCCCGGTTAGTTTCCCAGGCTATAGTCAGCTAACCATTACTATTCGTCTAAGTCGCCGCCGCTCCCGGAGGGCGGGCCGTGGCGATCGCCTTTGCCCGCGAAGGGGCCGACGAGGCCGTCTGCAAAATCAGTGAACGTCGCCTCGATCCAGGCGCACCAGCCGAATGCCGAAATCCTCTGGGTCACCGGCAGCGACGTACTCACCTGATCAAGGGGCCGTGACTGATGATTGCCTGTATGCCGGGCTGAACAACCAGCGCCAGATCAGCAGGTGGCCCAAGAGCGCTGCGGGCACGAGGATCAGCGGCAGCCAGGCGAATGGCGCGTGGGTCACCCAGGTGTTCAATTGGGCCGGAGCCGTGCCAAAGGCATGGAAAAGCGGGAGGGAACCCACGGCGATGCCGACAACCGTGACGAGCAGAAGCGTCCCCAGGGCGTTCCAGGCAAAGACGAGGCCCCATGACACCCGCCGCCGCAATGCCCAGGCCATGCCTAGCGCCGTGATCCCCGTGACGATGTCGAAGTTCCGGCCGCTGTAACTCATCTGCACCGGCATGACACCCTCGGCCGCCGCCCGATGCATCATCAGCTCCAAAGGCAGGCGAAACGCATGAAACCCCACGAGGGGCGCCCGCGGGAGTCCCCGGATCAGGCGGGCGGCAACAGGCGAACAGGCCAGCACAGCGC
>JACMPN010000590.1 GCA_014377495.1 Candidatus Sericytochromatia bacterium | reverse complement strand
GCCCAGCTGCTGGCGGCACAAGAACCGGGCCGGGTCTCGCGGGTCGTCCTCGTCAACCCGGGCCCGGCGACGGGCGTGCCCATGTCCCCCGCCATGCTGACTTTGTTTGAGCGGGCGATTACTCAACCGGATGAGCGGTTACATCTACTGGCCATGGGACTCGGCGTCCAGCCGGAGGTACCCCTGCAGCCGGGCCTGCGCCGCCTGCACAGTGAGAGTGGGAACATCGACGATCGGATGCTTAGCGAGAGCTTTCCGGCCTGGCAAAAAGCCTGGTTCCCCGAAGCCCTCGCCAAGGTCCGGTGTCCAGTCCTCGTTCTGGCGGGCTCCCACGACCCGGTCGTCAAAACTTACGTCGTCGTCGACGAAGTGGTGACGCCGATCCGCAATGCCCGGTTACAGGTCCTGCCCAGCGCGGGGCACAACCTCAGCAGTGAGCAGCCGGGCGCTGTCTCCGCCGCGATCGAGCGGTTCCGCCGGGCGCCGGCAGCCGTCGACTCGACCCGCCATGGCCGGCGCAGCGCCCAGGATGCCCGCCGGGTCGCCGGCAGCCACCTGCCGGAAGGCGTCGCCACCGGGGCGTGAGCGGGGCCGGCGCCGGGCGCCGCTGCCGACAGCATCAGGGCCATGCACTCCCGCCCGGGAGGGCGTATGCTGGCCATCAGGCAGCGACCCGCCCGCATGGGGGGTCGCCCATGGGGCGGGTTGCCCAAGGGGTTGGACGGCATGCGGATGTGGCAATACTGGCTGACAGGTGGCACCGTGGCCCTGATGTTGTCGGCAGCGGCTATCCCGTTGCCGGTGGCATTGGCCACCCCGCTCACGCCCGAACTTCAGGTCAAGGTCCTGATCCGGGCGGGCGATCGTCTAAGTGACGGGACGGATTTTGCCCAGCAGAACGATTTTACGGCCTACCTGCCTGAGGACGCTGGACACGGCACGCTGATGGTCGGCCATGAGCTGAGTCATCGGAACGATCCGGTGGGTGGCCGCTTCACCAAGCTGGGTTTGACGGGCCTGACCGTCACCTCCAGCGCTTTTTGGGTCGGCGACATGCACAACCTCTGCGCCGGGGCGGTCACCCCATGGGGCACAATTCTGTCCTGTGAAGAATTCCCTGCCTCGGCGCTGCCCGGGAGCCGGATTTTTAACGATCTGGCCTACCTGACCCTGCGGGTGCAGCCCACCGACCCTGTCGCCCGGTATGGTTACGTCTATGAGATTGATCCCAAGGCGACCGATCCTGCCCGCCGTGCCGTCCGCCGGCCGGCCCTCGGACGCTTCAGCCATGAGAGCGCTTGCATGGTCGGGGATCGGGACGTCTACCTGACCGAGGATTTCGAAGACGGTTACCTGTTCCGTTTCCGGATGGACCGTGCCGGCGATCTGACACATGGGCGGCTCTTTGCCTATGACAGACCCAACGCCCGTTGGCTGCCGATCACTGACCCACTGAACGCCCATTTGGACGCCGCCGCCGTCAAAGCGACACCGTTCCATCGCCTGGAGGACGTGACGCTGGCCCCGGACGGGACGCTGTTCATCGCCGAAACGGGACAGCCCAAAGCCGGCGACCCTTTTGGCCGTGTCCTGCGCTTGGACCCCAAGACCATGCGGATGGCGGTCTACCTCAACGGCGATGGGACGACCCTGGCCAATCCGGATAACCTGATTGTCGACCGCAAAGGGCGCCTGCTCATCTGTGAAGACCGCTACGATGAATTTTTGCCATTGACCGGTGCCAACCGGGTCCTCGCCGTGTCCCCGGATCGGCGCGTCACGCCGATCCTGCGCATCCTGGCGGTCGGTGAGCCGACGGGCCCGAGCTTTTCGCCGGACGGGACGACCCTCTTTCTCAGCGTCATGGCCAAAGCCCTCGGCGGTGTCGTCGCCGTGACGGGTTTCTGAAGGCCTGACCTCGCTGGTTCAGCCAAGCTGCCTGAATCGACCACACTAGCCCCGGCTTAACCAATTCCTGCTCCATCCTTAAGAAGGTATTGCCTTGGTTGCGGTGATAACCCCGGCATTGGTGGAGGAGTTTGACCCATGCGTAAATCACTTTTGATCCTGTTGGCCGTCGTGACCGGCTGCGGCACGCCCGCCATCGGGTACCAGTCCGCCAGTTCCGGCGCCGAAGC
Organism: Candidatus Sericytochromatia bacterium; assembly: GCA_014377495.1. Taxonomy (GTDB): domain Bacteria; phylum Cyanobacteriota; class Sericytochromatia; order JACMPN01; family JACMPN01; genus JACMPN01. Next base: position 7,115 of record JACMPN010000590.1, on the reverse strand, counting down.
CTTGGCCAAGCGGTCCCGGTCGGCCAGACATGGCATGGGCTGCAAGCTCGACGGCCTCAAAAAGCTGGTCATCGACGAGGCCGGTTTCAGCGTGAAAGCCAACCTCCCGGAACGGGTCGACCTGCGGCCCGGCTGCTCGCCGATCAGCAACCAGGGCCAATCCAGTGCCTGTGTCGCCTTTGCGACCGTTGACGGTCTCGGTGAGTATCTGGCCGCCAAGCAGGGCCGCCGGGCCGACCTCTCGCCCCGCTACATCTGGAACCTGACCCGCCATCAGGAAAAAACCCTCGACCAGAACGAAGGCACCTATCCCGTCGATGCCATGAAGATCGTCGACAACCTGGGCATGGCGCTGGAGACGGACTTTCCGACTTTCAGCCCGGCTGTCACGGAGGATCCGGTGAAATTCATGCCGCTGGTCACCGAGCGGCCCACGCCCGCCCACATTGCCAAAGCGAAGAAGAACCGCCTGTTCACGGGCTGGAAGGCCATCGACACCGTCCATGCGATGCGTCAGTCGATTGCCAACGGCATGCCGGTCGTGTTTGCGATCGATTGCTACCCGTCCATGTCCGAAGGCAACACCTCCGGCGTGATCCCCATGCCGAAAGCCAATGAGGAAAGCGAAGGCGGTCATGCCATCCTCTGTGTCGGCTACGATAACGCCAAGCGTCAGTTCATCTTCCGCAACTCCTGGGGCACCGAGTGGGGCGACAAAGGCTACGGTTACCTGCCCTTCGATTATATGAAGAGCGGCCATGCCTACCAGGGCTTTACAGCCAAGCCGTAACACGATTTCGCCACCCGAGCCGCCGGAAGCCCCCGGCGGCTCGGTCGCGTGGGGGACGTTGATAGAAACGGTCGGGCGCGCTACAGGGCAAACAGGCCGACCGTGGCGCCCGTGATGCGCAGATAATCCGCCGGATCGAGGATGACCTGCAGGCCGCGCTGGCCGGCGGACACGGAGATGCGGTCATAGAGGGTGATCGTCTCGTCGGCGTAGAGGGGATAAGGTTTTTTGCAGGCCAGCGCCGTCACGGCCCCGCGGATGTACCCCGTGAGTGGCTGAACCTCTTTCAGGGCCACCATCTCGACGCTGCGGTCCCCCGAGAGCTTCGCCAGTTCCTTGAAGTCGATCGCCCCGTTGCCCGGGATGACGGCCAGGGCAATGCCGTGGCGGTCGCCCCGCACGGCCAGGGTCTTGAAGACCTGTTCCGGTGGCATGCCGATCTTCTGGGCGACGGCGATGGCGCTCAGATCCTCCAAGTCCACGTCATACTCGCGCACGCCATACCCGACGCCCTGCTGATCGAGGAGCCGGAGGGCATTCGTCTTGGCTGTCATGGCAGTGGGTTCCTCACACGACGGGACCGGAGGCGGGTAATTTTCAGCGAAATCGTCCGGCGCGGCTGGGGGTGAAACCACGGCGAACAATGACCCGGAACTACCGTATCCAGGTCATCCTACCATTCCGGACATGGTGCCGGTCAGGCCTACGACGCTAACCGGCCGGTGGGCCGATGACGCCCCCATCACAGCCGAACAGGGTCTGCTTGGGATACCCTGCTCATGATGTGATGGCGAAGGAAAGCGGCGCAGTGATGAGACGGGTTTGGGGACTACTTCTGGCAGGCATGGTGGCGCTGCCGGTTCAAGCTGCTCCGGTGATGCCCGCCCTGGGCCCCGGGCGCCTTGTCGGCACCCTGCACGACGTGCCGCTGCCCCGGGGATTGACGATCAATGAGCTGGCCAGCCGCTATGGTGTCCATCCCATCCGGATCCTCCGTCCCAGCCAGGCAATCCTGACCCGGGGGCTGAAGCGCAACGAACGCCTGGTGATGGACTCGCGCCGGATCGAGCCGATGTTTCCTGCCGGGATCAGCGGTGTCGTCCTGAATATTCCCGAAGCCCAGTTGTACCGGGTCGAGAGCGGCCACGTGGTCAAGGACTTCCCTGTCGGCGTCTCCCGCAGTGACTGGCAGGCCCCCATCGGGCTCAGCCGCGTCGTGGCGATGGAAAAAAACCCGACCTGGTACGTCCCCAAGTCGATCCAGAAGGAAATGGAAGACAACGGCCGGACCGTTATCGAAAAGATCGATCCCGGTCCGGGCAACCCGCTGGGCAGCCGGTGGATCGGTTTCAGCAACGGCAGTTACGGCATCCACGGCACGCTCGATCCCACCTCCATCAAACGCAATGCGTCCCACGGCTGCGTGCGCATGCTCGATCCGCAACTCAAGGACCTGTACACGATGGTCAGCGTGGGGATGCCCGTCTACGTCTATTATCAGCCTGTCATGCTCGCCGTCACGGACAGCAACGTCTGGTTGTCGGTCTATCCGGATATTTACGGTCGCAACCCGGATGTAAAAGCGTCGATCCGCACCCTCGCCGCACAGGCCGGTGTGACGAACCGCCTGGACTGGAAAGCCATCCAGAAGGCGCTGACGAAGCCCGACGGCATCGTCGTCGATGTGGCGACGCCAGGGGCACCGCTGCGCCCGGTGCCCGTCAAACCGACACCAGTGCCGAGCCGTTCCGCGGTGCCGACGCCGATCCCGAGCGTGATGCCCACAGCGAGCCCGAGTGCGCTGCCGACGGCAGTGCCCAACGGGAGTGATCAACACGCCTCACCCTTGGCCCAACCGACAGACCTGCCGCTCACGTTGCCGGAACTGGCGCCGCAGCCGACGCCCGTGCCGACCCCCACCGAGGTCCCGACACAGCCGCTTTAAGGCGCACCCTTAAGGGCGTCGCGTTTCAATTGTTCGATGGCATCGGTGATCTTGATGTCACGTGGGCAGCATTCGGTGCAGTTGAAGACCACCCGGCAGCGGAAGATCCCTTTGGGGCCGGTCAGTGCCGCCATGCGCTCCGCTGTGCCTTCATCGCGGGAATCGTAGATGTACTGGTGGGCATTGACGATGGCGGCGGGACCGACGAAGCTCGGATCGTTCCAGAAGGGCGGACACGCCGTCGTGCAGGCGGCACACAGGATGCACTTGGTTGTATCGTCATAGCGTTCCCGCTCTTCGGGCGATTGCAGGCGCTCCCTGGCGGGCGGCGGATTGTCATTGATCAGCCAGGGTTTCACGGCTTTCAGGTTGGCGAAAAACGGGTCCAGATCCACGACCAGGTCCCGCAGGGGGGCCAAGCCCTTCAACGGTTCGACGGTGACCACGGGGCCGAGCGTGTACATCAGGACCTTGCAGGCGAGGCGGTTCCGGCCGTTGACCTGCATGGCATCGGAGCCACAGATGCCCATGCCGCAGGAGCGCCGAAACGAGACCGTGCTGTCCTGCTCCGCTTTGATCCGGTGCAGGGCATCGAGCAGGGTACTGTGCGGGTCCAGCTCGAGGTCGTATGTGGCCCAGGCCGGCAGGTCGGGCTGGGCGGGATCAAACCGCCGAATGCGCAGTAGCACCTTCATGCACGCCCTCCTGTCGATCCCCGACCCCACCCTCAGTTCAGTAGGACCGGGCCATGGGTTGATACCGTCCCAGCACCACCGGCTTGTAACCGAGGCGCACGCCTTCCGCATCCCGCCAGGCGAGCGTGTGCCGGAGCCAGGTGTCATCATCACGACGCGGGTGGTCGTCCCGATAGTGAGCCCCCCGGCTCTCGGTGCGGGCCTCGGCCGATGCGGCCGTAATTTCGGCCAGTTCCAGGAGAAATTCCAGTTCGATGGCTTCCAGCAGCGCATGGTTGTACCGGAGGCTCAGATCCGTGATCACGGCCCGGCCCAACCGCTCCCGGATGTCTGCCAGCGTCCGTTGGGTGCCGGCCAGCAGGTCAGCATTGCGGAGGACGGAGGCGCCCAGGGTCATCGCCTTTTGCAGGGCCGACCGCAACGTCGGCACTGCCTCACCGGTACCCTGCACCAGCCAGCGGGCGACCAGCGCCCGGGCCCGGGCCTCGGGGTGCGGGGGCAATGCCAGGTACCCCGTGTTTTTGGCCGTCTGCGCCATGTGCCGTCCCCCGCGACGGCCAAAGACGATCAGATCGACCAGCGAATTGGTTCCCAGGCGGTTCGCCCCGTGGACGGAGACACAGGCACATTCACCGGCCGCATAGAGGCCCGGCACGAGTGTGTTCCGCTCGTCACGGACCACGCGGGCCTCAATGTCGGTGGGGATGCCGCCCATGGCATAGTGGGCCGTCGGTGAGACGGGGATCATGTGGGTTTTGGCATCGATTCCCAGGTAGTGGAGGGCCAACTCGGTGATGTCGGGCAGCTTTTTGGCGAGCACGTCGCCGCTCAGGTGACGCAGGTCCAGATGGACGAAGGTCTGGCCGTCGACACCCCGGCCGGCGAGCACCTCCGCCAGAATGGCCCGGGAAACGACGTCCCGGGCTGCCAGATCCTTGACGGTCGGCGCGTAGTTGGCCATGAAGGGCTCGCCGAGGCCATTGACGAGGAAGCCGCCCTCGCCGCGAGCGGCCTCCGAGATCAGGATCCCCAAGGGGTGCAGGCCGGTCGGGTGGAACTGGTAAAACTCCATGTCCTCCAACGGGATGCCGCACCGGGCGGCGATCGCGGCCCCGTCACCGGTGAGGGTGTACGAGTTGGAGGTGACTTCGTAGATCCGGCCCCAGCCGCCGGTGGCCAGCAGGACGGTCTTGGCATGAAAGACATGCAACTCGCCATCGGCCAGATCCAAAGCGACGACGCCGACGCAGGCACCCTCGTCCGTAAAGATCAGGTCGAGCATGTAGTACTCGTTGAAAAAGTGGACGTCACGGGCGAGACACTGCTTATAGAGCGTCTGCAGGATCATGTGGCCCGTGCGGTCGGCGGAGTAGCAGGCCCGGTGGACGGGAGCTTCGCCCAGGTTGCGCGTGTGGCCGCCGAATCGCCGCTGGGCGATCCGGCCGTCCGGCAGGCGGGAAAAGGGCAGCCCCATATGTTCGAGGTCATAAACGGCATCGATGGCTTCTTTGCAAAGGACATCCACGGCGTCCTGGTCGGCGAGGTAGTCGCTGCCTTTGACGGTGTCAAAGGCATGCCATTCCCAGCGGTCCTCTTCGACGTTGGCGAGGGCAGCCCCGATGCCGCCCTGGGCCGAACCGGTATGGGACCGTGTCGGGTACAGCTTGGAGATGACAGCGACGTCGGCGCCGGCCGTCACGGCGTTGATGGCGGCCATCAGACCGGCCCCGCCGGCCCCGACGATGACGGCCTCATGCCGGTGGTAAATCGTCACGCGCCTTCCTCCTCTTCCAGCTCACGCTGCCATCCCGTTTTTGGCCACGGCACAGGATTGGGGCAATGCTTGGCTTGGTTCCCCGTCAAGGGAAACCAAGCTTTGGCACTTTGCTCCGACTCACGCACGGTGCGACAAGCAGGCTGCAGGTCAGCCGGCCGGCCAGGGGAAACTCATGATCACGAACGAGCCGAAAACCATGAGGCCGATCCACAAGCCGTGAAACACGGTCATGCCGAGAGTCCGGGTCCAGCCCGGCCTGAGGTGGTCACCGAGGATCTGGTGCAGGCCGTAGAACCCGTGAAAGGCCGTCAGGCCCAGCAGCGTCAGATCAAAGAGCCGCCAACCCGGGTTGTGGTAGCGTCGGACGATCAGGTCCCAGGTGAGGTCGACATCGTCGTAAACCACCGTGTTCCAGAACATGTGGAAGGTGATGACGAACGTCAGCAGGACGGCCGATACCCGCATGGCATACCAGCCCAAGGTGGCGAAGGAGGCACGCATCGCCCTAGCCCTGCCACAGCCAGCGGAGCATGTAGGCGCCCCACGGCAGGTAGGTCAGCAGGAACAGGATCCAGACGCCGTAGAACATCTGGCGCTGATACCGTACGCCGGGCGGCCAGAAATCGATGATCATCACCCGCCAGCCGCTGTACATGTGATACAGGACGGCCCCGACCACGAGCGTCAGACCCAGTCGGTAGACAGGGCCCGTGTAGGTGTCGATGACAAGGGAGTTGTAGGCTTCACGGCCCCATGCCGCCCGGCCGATGGACTGGACATGATCGACCAGGTAGACGACGATGGCCAACCCACTGAGCCGATGCAGATAGTACGCCCATTGGCCTTCTTGACCTCGGTACACGCCGCTACCCCTCTGCAACCGCTCGTCTGGCCCATGAGAGCGATGAGGGGAGAACTGGGTTCTTGCCGTTACATACGGTAACACATTGCGATGCGTATGGCAGGAAGCTGCGGCGAAGCTCGCCACCAAAGCGGGTCTTCATGCGGTGTCTGGTCCCGAATGGGTCAGTGGGGGAGCAGGTCCACGAGATCTGCGCTGGCCTTGCGCAGGCGGTTGCGGATGATCCGAGCTATACGACGGAGGACCTGGATGGCCAATTGAGGCTGCTCGTGGCTCAGCGCCTCAAAGCTGGTCTTTTTCAGCATCAGGACGACCGCATTGGTGGCGGCAATGGCGGTGGCGCTGCGCCGCACGTCGTCGATCAGGGCCCCTTCGCCAAAGATATCCTGTCTGCCGATCATGCTGACCATCATCAAGGCGCCGTCGACATCCTCCTTGCCGATCGTGACCGCACCGTCAAGGACGAGGCACAGGGCGTTGCCGGGATCTCCTTCGTAGAAAATCACTGCGCCCTTGGCGAAGGTCTGCCGTGTCGCATACTGAGCCAGCGCTGTATGCTCGTCCGCAGTCAGCCCTTCAAAGAACGGGATGGTGGCGATGTCAGCGAGAGTCGGCATGATGCAGGTCTTTCTGTGTGAAGGAGACGATAATGGCAGTCTAAAGGGGAATGCCTCACCCCAGCGCCACACCCGCCCAAACGCACACCTCGTCAAGGCTTGAGGCGCCTGGAAGGCAAAGCATGGCGGCACGGGCCGTTCCTGCCCGGACGCCTGAGCTAGAACGCCGGGACGATGGGATCGCCGAATTTGGGGCCGTCCCAGTTCAGGCCGAGCATCAAGCCGGGCATCCAGGTGAGGCCACCCGGAAACACCCCGCCGCCCAACAGCGGCGCCGGCATGGACCAGAGCGTCAGGCCGACGATGCCAGTGACACCTTGTGGCGATGTGGCGCTGGCCCCGAGGTTGAACCGTGGCAGGGGCAGGGGCGAGATGCCGGTGTTGGCGCCGGCCAGACTGCCATGCACCATGACCGGCATGCCGATCTCG
>JACMPN010000589.1 GCA_014377495.1 Candidatus Sericytochromatia bacterium | reverse complement strand
GATGGGTTTAGGACTGGCCCGGTCGGAACGAGGAACGGATCTCGTCAACCATTTCGTGCTGCAAGACGGTCGTTTCGCCTTTATCGTTGATCTCAAAGGGTTTGTTGGCCAAGGCAGGCTTCGTGCCGACGCCGACCACCTCCGGCACGTGGGCATGGGCCCGTTGCAACGCCAACTGCTGGTCATCGATCGCTCGGTACAGGTCGTGCGACCGCTCCGGCACGGCAAACGTCAGGAAGCGGCGTGGTTCTCCAGGCATGAGGAACTCGATCACCCCCCGCTTCTGCAGGACCAGCCGGCCTTTTAGAGGCAGGCGATACGCCTGTTGCACAGTGACACCGCCTGCAGGGCCGATTTCCAGCCAGCGCAGGTGCCTTCCCGTCAAGGCGAAGATGAACGGCATGGCCTGCCACTTGCCCCGTAACCGGAGGAAAAACTGGGTCAGGGCATCGTGATACTCAAGTGGGGCAAACACACCGTTGGCCATCAAGGTGACCGTTTCATCGGGCAGCAGCAGTGGTGTGAGCAGTGCCATCATCGCAGCATCGGACAGGATGGCAGGCTTGGCAGACACTGATGGCACTCCTCTGGCGTCAGACGACGGGATCTGAGCATTGTATCACCCGCCTCCGCCGGCGCCCTTCGCCGGCGCCGTTCAGCGGCAAGGCCGGATAGGCCTGATACCTGGTGATTCGGCGGGTTGCCGCCCGCTTGCCCAGGCGATTTGGTAAGCTATGCTTGCTCAAAGCATGGGTCAGACAGCCACACAAGAAGGTTCATGATGCAAGTCGCAGAACGTCCCCCGTCCCTGCTGATCCGACAAGCGCTCGAACGTGCCGGTCTGGCTTCGCTTCTGGACGGCGGCCCCGGCACGACTCTCAGCCGGACCCACATCGAGGCCCTGTTGCGCCCGGAGAATGCCCTGCTTTCGGCCCGGATCGCCCACCAACGCCGCCTGACCGCCTGGGGACTGGCGACGACCTATTGCCGGACCGGCGACGGTGAAGCGACAGACCTGGTACCGATGGCACCCGCATTCGCCGACTGGGCGGCTTTGCTCGCTTGGGCGACCGCCCACCCTCTGGGCGTCGGACCGGAGCCCATGCTGGCGCTGACCCTCGCCACGGCCACCGGCCTGAGCGCCACGGCTGCCGGCCTCGCCCTGACGGCAGCCGGCCTGACCGCCATGGCCCCGGCGCCGGTGCCCCTCGACAATGCCGACGGCTGGCATGAGGCCATGGTTGCCCTGGCCGATGCCGGTCTGGCGCTGACGATTGCCGTTCCCTTCGCTGCCAACGAGACACCGCTGGCCTGGGCAGAGCGGGCCTGTCAGCTGCGCCGTTGGCAAGCGACACAGCGGTTTGCCACGGCGATGCTGCCCATCCCGGCCGAGCCTGGCGACCGGCCGGCACTGGAAATCCTCCCCACCGGATTCGGCGTCCTCCAGATGGTCTCCCTTTGCCGGATCCTCGTCGACAATGTTCCCCATCTCTCGGTGGACTGGAGCCGCATCGGCATCAAACTGAGTCAGATCGCCCTTTCTTGTGGTGCAGACGACTGGATCGGGGATGCGTCGGTCGATCCCGGTGATTCCGGCGGTCCCGTCCACCGAGGCCTGCTTGCCGAACTGATCCAGGTGGCCGGTCAAACGCCGGTCGTCCGGGATGCCGCCTTTACTGTCTGTCGGAGCTGATTGCATCATGGCCACCCTTGAATCCGTTTTCCTGCCCAGTCCGGAACTGCGGCCCATCGCCGAAAAGGTCCTGGCCGGCGAGCGCCTGTCTTTTGACGACGGCGTCACCCTGATGACGAGCCACGAACTGTTGACCATCGGCAAGCTCGCCAACCATGTGCGGGAACAGCGCCACGGTGACAAGACCTACTTCAACCAGAATTTCCACCTCAACGCCACCAACGTCTGCGAAGCGAGTTGCCTGTTCTGTTCCTTTGCCCGCCTGGAAGAAGGCATGCCCCAGGCCTACACGATGAATCTAAAGCAGGCCCTCCAAAAGGTCGAGGAACTCTGCACCCCGCAGACCACCGAAATCCACATCGTCAACGGCCTGCACCCCGGTCTGGATTTCGCCTATTACACGGACCTGCTCACAGCGATCAAGCAGGCCCGGCCGCAGCTCCACATCAAGGGCTTCACGGCCGTCGAGATCCACTACTTTGCCGAAAAGTATGCCATGACCTATCAGCAGGTCCTTGAAGCCCTGCGCTCGGCGGGCCTCGACTCTCTGCCTGGCGGTGGTGCCGAGATCTTTGCCGAGCGGGTCCGCCGCAAGATCTGCCACGACAAGGTCGATGCCGACGGCTGGCTGGGCGTGCACCGGACGGCCCACCAGATGGGCTTGCGCAGCAACTGCACCATCCTCTATGGCACCATCGAGACCCCCGAGGAACGGGTGGACCACTTGCTGCGTCTGCGGGCCCTTCAGGACGAGACGGGCGGGTTTCAGACCCTGATCCCCCTGTCGTTTCACAATGACGGTAACCGGATGGCCAAGCTGCCCTCACCGACGGGCGTCGAGGATCTGCGCATGTATGCAGTGAGCCGCCTGTTGCTCGACAACATCGCCCACATCAAGGCCTATTGGATCATGATCGGCATCAAGACGGCCCAGACCTCCCTGCACTTTGGGGTCGACGACATCGACGGCACCGTCAAGGACGAAAAAATCTATCACATGGCCGGCGCCGAGACCCCGATGGCCCTTTCCCGGCCCGAGCTGGTCCGGCTGATCCGAGAGGCAGGCCGGGTGCCAGTAGAGCGGGACACCCTGTACAACATCCTCGCCGAGGAGGCGATCGCCAAATGACAGCCCCGTTGACGTCGCCCGTGCGGGCTGCCGCCGTCGTCTACCTCAATTCCGAACCTATCCTGCATGGCCTATACAATGCGCCTGGCTTCGAGGTTTCCCGCACGGTCCCGTCGGATTGTGCCCGCAAGCTGCTCGAAAACGAGGCTGATGTCGGCCTGATCCCCGTGGCCGCCTATGCCACCCATGGCCTCTATGAGATCGTGCCGGGCATCGCCATCGCCGCCCGGGGCCCGGTGGGCTCCGTCTGTGTCTTTTCCCGGGTGCCCATCGAAGACGTGCAGGCCGTGGCGCTGGACGGCAGCTCCCGCACCTCCGCCGTGCTGGCCCGCCTGTGGCTGCGGCACCGCCTCAGCACCGAGCCCCGCCTCTTTCAGGTGGATGCCGCCGATCTCACGGCTGCCATCGATGACCGCACGGCGGCCCTCGTCATCGGCGATCAGGCCCGCACGATCCACGACGATTATCCCTACGTCTACGATCTCGCCGAAGAATGGCAGACCTGGACGGGATTGCCCTTCGTGTTCGCCGTTTGGGCGGCCCGGCCGGGCACGTTGGACGCCAATGCCGTACAGGTGCTGCAGGATAGCTTGGCCCAGGGCCTTGCCGCCCGTGGGGACATTGCGCAGCGGTATGCTGACGCACACGGGGAATCCAAAGAGGCGGTCGAGCGGTATCTGCACGACCAGATCCGCTATGACCTGGGTCCGGCGGAGATCACCGGCCTGCAGCATTTTTTGCAGCTGGCGGCCGAACAAGGCCTCCTGCCCGCCTGTGAACTGCGCTTCGTCGGTGAGACCAACGACATCGAAGTATCGGTTTCGGTCGACGACCTGCTGGCCAAGGGCGCCCGTGGCGAACGGTTGACTGTGGCCGAAGCCATCCGCATCGACCAGGAAGCCCCGCTGCTGGAGCTGGGCATGGCGGCGGACCTGCGGCGGCAGGCATTGCATCCGGACGGCGACGTCACCTACATCATCGAGAGGAACATCAATTACACGAACGTCTGCAATGTGTACTGCCGTTTTTGTGCTTTTTACCGGGCGCCGGGCCATGTTGACGGTTATATCCTCACCAAAGAGCAGATCGGTGAAAAAATTGCCGAGCTCGTCGCCGCTGACGGCATCCAGGTCCTCCTGCAGGGCGGCCTCAATCCTGAATTGGGAATCGAGTATTACGAAGACCTCTTCCGCTGGATCAAGGCCAATTACCCCATCAAACTGCATGCCCTCAGCCCCGACGAGATCCACCACATCCGCAAGGTAAGCAACATCAGCCTGTTGGAAGTGTTGACCCGCCTGCGTGACGCCGGCATGGACAGCCTGCCCGGCGGCGGTGCCGAGCTCCTCGTCGACGGCACCCGCAAGATGATGGCCGGCCTAAAGACCAAGAGCGAAGAATGGCTCGACGTGATGCGCACGGCCCACCGGATCGGCATGCGCACGACCTGCACGATGATGTTCGGCGTGGGTGAAGGGTCGGACGTCCGGGTCGGCCACCTGAACAAACTGCGGGAACTGCAGGACCAGACGGGCGGCTTCACGGCATTCATTTGCTGGACGTTCCAGGATCAGAACACCAAGATGACCCGTGGCGACACCAGCGCCCATGCCTATCTGCGGACGCAGGCCCTGGCCCGCCTGTTCCTCGACAATATCCCGAACATCCAGTCGTCCTGGGTGACCATGGGACCCGGGATCGGCCAGACCGCCCTGTATTTCGGGGCGAATGACTTCGGCCAGATCATGTTTGAAGAAAATGTCGTCTCGGCGGCAGGGACCACCTTCCATATGGATGAAGCCGCCATGCAGCAGCATATCCGGGCTGCCGGTTTTACCCCGATGCGTCGGAACATGCGATACGAGCGCCTGCCGGTCGGCGTCTAGATTCAAGGTCGGCAGACGGCGCCTTCGGATACCCACGATCCGGTTTGTCAGTATTTTTCGCGGCGGGAGTGCTCAAGTGTGTCAAACTCGGTTTAATGGGTGAGCAATCCTTTTCCGAAGCCATCCGCGCCCTTTTCGAGAAAATCGGCGGCACGTTGGGATTCGGCCAACCAAAACCGTTAGCCACACCGGCTGAGCGCTTGCGCTCGTACGAGCCGATGGCCGAAGCGCCCCTACCGAGCTTTGATGATGGGCCAGCCCCCATGTCATTGGCCTTGGCGGACACGTCTCGCCTGCGCAGCTACTATGAGGCGCTGACGGCCCTCTCCAAGCTGGCCAGCGTGCTCAACGAAGACGAAGACGTCCAGATCGCCACCCTGTTCATGCAGATCGACGCCCTGATTGAGCGGCAGGTCCCCGAATTGCCTGATGTTGCCGGACCCATCATGGGGATCCTGGCCGACAGTCCGGAATGGGGCGAACGGCGCTGGGCGATGCATGCCCTCGTCGGTATCGGGCGGGTGCTGCCGGATATGGCCGGCAACTTCGTCCCCGGCTTCATTGCCCACATCGAGGCGCCGGACGACGTCGAGCGGGACCTCGTCCACCTGTCCAGACTACCGAAGACCCAGCATATGGCCGAAGAGTTCGGTTTTGCCAAATCGCTGACCATCAGCTTCGAGCTGCCGTTTCCCGTCGGTCAGTACCTCCAGGATGTCGCTTTGGAAGGATTGGACCAGTTTGCGGCGATTGCCCCGGATTTTGCCCAGGATGCATTTTCCGCCCTGGAAGCTTTGTCCAAGGAACCCACCAAGGCCGGAGGTCGGGCCGCCACCCTATTGGAACGGGTACGGCTGGGGGAGCGGCTGCGGCGGGTGACGATCAACGAGGCGTTCCTGGGCGTGCTCAGCTACCCGTCCGTCATCGCCATCTCCAAGAGCAAGAAGTATCACCACGGCCATTGCCGCTTTGCCCAGTCGGCCATCGACAAAGAAGCCTACATGTTCGTCAATGCCCAGGAAGCGTCGGAATTCGGCTACGACGCGTGCGGCTCCTGCAAGGACCCTTAAGAGGGTGCCGCTGCCGGGTCCATGGCACACCGCCCTCAGCCGCAACGGAATGTAGGCTTCCCTTTGGTCAGCCCAAGCTACACCCTTCCTAAGGTCCGCTGAGGACCTGTCGTCTGGAATCGACCCGCATTCGGCGCACCCTGAACCCGGCAGGCGCAGCCTCGGTTCCCTGATGTAACAAATCCTGTCAGAAACGTTGTTTGGTTTTCTTTGGGGACCATTCCGGCTTCTCATTCGGCCACACCACATCAAACAAGCCGGCGAGTTAGCAATGAGCCGTCCGTACTGATACGGAGTGCGCACCCTCGGCTGTCGGTGCCGCACTCGTCATAACTGCCATTATTCAAGGTAGAGGCTGGAAGTGACGCTATGACTGAATCTGTCCACCAGATGGGTTTCGGGGGTGACAATAACTGGGGCACGGCAAACACGGAGTCCGTGTCGTCCCGGGGTGACGTCCGGTGCGCCATTTGGACGGATGACCTAGAGCCCATTCCAGAGGGGGCAGAGACGCCCGTCTGCTGCGTCGACCCTCGTCAGCGGCCGTGAGGCCGCGATCCTCGGGCTCTCCTTGCAGACGAAGGCCTCTGCCCCCTCTGGAACAGGCTCCTGGTTTCTTTGGCCAGTTTCATGGCCCCAGGATTGCGATCGCTTCACGCTGACGGACGTCTGGAGTGAGGGGCGCCCGTTGGGATTGGTGCTGGATGATGACGGATCTCGGACGACCTTTGGACAGCGATGGCGCCGCTGTTACCGCCCCGGAAGCCGCATCCCCTGAGGTGCCACAATCCACGGGTGCCCGACCGCAACGCCATGAACACCGTGCTGCTGGTCCTGCGGACCGGGTATCAATGGCACTCCCCGGCCCGCTGGGAACCGCGGGCCGATACTTATCTGGCCATGCGCCATCTGACGCTGGGGTTGATTTGCTGGCGCATGGCCAGATCACTGAAACGCCCCAAGAGACCATCCCTGTTTATTGATCGGTATATCCGCCCGGTCAATGTATGTCGTCGGGCCCGTCCTGACGGACCAATAGCTGGCACCGGTTGGTCGTGCTATCGGCTCAGTTGCCTTGTGTTAGACTGTGCCTGGCTTTTGGGCCGCCCCGAGGACCGAGACGCAGCATGGCTGATGACACGGCGACCCGACGATGGCGATCCAAACGGACCACAGATACATCGATTGAGGCTGATATGACGACTTTGACGGACGAAGTCCAGCGCCGCCGCACGTTTGCGATTATCTCGCATCCCGATGCCGGTAAGACGACCCTGACGGAAAAGCTGCTCCTGTTCGGCGGCGCCATCCACCTGGCGGGTTCCGTCAAAGCGCGCCGGAGCAAGCGTCATGCCACGTCCGACTGGATGGAGTTGGAGCGCCAACGGGGCATCTCGATCACGAGCAGCGTCCTGCAGTTTCCCTATGACGGACTGCAGATCAACCTCCTGGATACCCCCGGTCACCAAGACTTCAGTGAAGACACCTATCGCACCCTGTGCGCCGTCGACTCGGCCGTCATGCTGATCGACTCCGGTAAAGGCGTCGAAACCCAAACCAAAAAGCTGTTCCAGGTTTGCCGCATGCGGGCAATCCCCATCGTCACATTTGTCAACAAGATGGACCGCATCGGTCGCGATCCCCTGGATCTGATGGATGACCTCGAAAAGGTGCTTGGCATCCGCAGTTGCCCGATGAACTGGCCCATCGGCATGGGCAGTGACTTCAAGGGCGTCTATGACCGGGCCAGCAGCATGGTGCAGCTGTATTCCGGTACCGACCACGGCAGTCGCACCGGCGCAGAGTCGTCTCTGACGGTCGATGACCCGCTATTGCTCAAAACGATCGGCGAAGGGCTCTACAAGCAACTCATCGAAGACATCGAGATGTTGGACATCGCCGGTGATCCGTTCGATGCCGAACGGGTCCGTCGGGGTGAGCTGACGCCCTTGTTCTTTGGCAGCGCCATGACGAACTTCGGCGTCCGGCCCTTCTTCGACGCCTTCATCCACATGGCGCCACCACCGGGCTCGCACGATACGACCAAGGGCGTCATCGAGCCCGGCGAAACCTTGTTTTCCGGTTTCGTCTTCAAGATTCAGGCGAACATGAATCCCTCGCACCGAGATTGCATTGCCTTTATCCGGGTCTGTTCCGGGACATTCACCAAAGGCATGGTAGTCAATCAGCCCCGGACAGGCAGGACCTTGCGGATGGCCCATTCGCATCAGTTCCTGGCCACCGAACGCACGGAAGTCGAGGAAGCTTTTGCCGGCGACATCGTCGGGCTGTTCGACGCCGGCAACCTGCGCATTGGCGACACCCTGACCGAGGAAGGCAATTTCGAGTTCGAGGGCATTCCCCGATTCTCACCGGAGCACTTTGCCGCCCTGCGCCTGACGGATCCGTCCAAACGGAAGCAGATGCGCAAGGGACTGGACCAGTTGTGCGCCGAAGGGGCCGTGCAGGTCTTCTACCGGCCGCACGTCGGTGAACAGGAACCCATCCTGGGTGCCATCGGCACCCTGCAGTTTGACGTGCTGCAGTACCGGTTGCAGAGCGAGTACAACGTCAAGGTCGAGCTGGAAACGCTGTCCTTCGACATAGCCCGCTGGGTGGAAGGCACTTTTGATCCGGGCGCTTTCAACAAGTATGGCTGGTCCACCGTGCTCGAAGACAGGGACGGACTGCCTGTCGTGCTTTTCCGGGACGAATGGTGTCTGCAGCGGGAAAAGGGCAACCACCCCAGCCTGAAGTTCCTGGACACCGCCCCACACATCAAAGTGGCGGCGTCCAGCAATTAGTGCTCCCCACGGAAGGAGTGCGCCGACCTGTCGGAACACTCCCCCGTTTTTCCGGCTACACGAGAGTCACCATCAGCAGGACGGCGGTCGCGCAACAGGCCATGGCCTCCTTGAAGCGGATATCCGGATGCGGATCACGCCAGGAGTCTGGGATGTCACGACAGTGGATTTTGGCGGTGTGCCTGCTTTCGGCATGTCCGGCAGCCCTTCAGCCTCAAACCGTCGTCCCAGTGCCGGCCCCCGCCTCTGCAGCGACAAACCCGGTCCCAGGCTCGGCGGGTGCCCGTATCCAGGGCACGGTGATTAGTCGGAATTGTGGCGAACCCGATCGCTGGGATGAGTTCTGCCGGCCGGTCACTGCCCGGATTCTCGCCGGTCCCGTCGCCACGTTCCCATCTGGATCGGATACAGTCGCCACCCTGTTGAAGGACGGGGCATACTCGATCACCGACGTGCCGTGGGGCAGCAGGATCGAGTTGGTCATGGGTGCGGGCTACCTGGAGGACGCCCGCCGGGGGTTTGGCGGTCATCCGGGCAAGATCGTCGACATCCCGCCTCTCCCCACGGCCTCGCCCGTCCTGGTGGATTTCACGTACCGATGGGGCTGTAGCACCTTCACGGACCGGAGTTACATCAGCGGCATCATCCATGACGACGACGGCCACCCCCTCGATGGCGCCACTGTGCAGGCCCGGGTCATGGGCACCGGTACATTCGTCGGCGGATCCGACGCCGTCAGCACGACGACCAAAGCGGGCTTCTACGGTTTTGAAGGCGTCCCGACCGGTGTTTCCATCTCGGTTACTGCGATTGTTCCCGGTCACGTCCCGCGTCAGCAGACGATCATTCCCCGATCCATCGCTGATTGTGATCTGTCGGCCAAACTCTCACTCCGCAACAACGTCAGTTTCCGCTAACCCAGCTGCCTGTGGCGTGTTTTTAACGTACATCGCCCTTAATGGCGTGGCTGGGTTCGTTCGCAAGGATTAATCAACGAGTAACCATCGCACCGTCAGATCAAGGCGGAAACCGTTCAAGTCGGCAGTGTGCCTCATGAAGGCCGAGATTTACCCCCGCCTTTTGACTTTGCCGAAGTTGGAACCGTGTTACAGTGATTTACATAGCTTAATTACGCATCGTAACCGAACGGCCGGAGCCGGACTGATTCATGATACCCATGATCATGGCCCTTTCTTGCAAGACATGACTTTTTGCCCTTGCCCAGCGCTGACGCAGCGCATTCCGCCCTGGGAAAGCACGATTGGTGTCATTGAAAGGAACTCAGCCAATGAGTAAGCGTGTCTCAGCCATTTTCAAGAGCCGTTCCGAAGCCGAACGGGTCATCAACGAGTTGCGCACCTTGGGGTTGAACGACAAACAATTGTCGCTCGTCACCCGCCACGGCAGTGATTCGCCATTGGGCAACGGCGACAACGTCGAAGACACAACGGGCAAGGGCCTCCTTGCCGGTGCGGGCCTCGGTGCCCTGTTCGGCTTGGCGTCGGCCTTCATCCCCGGCGTGGGGCCCTTCGTCGCGGCCGGTGCGCTGGCGGCTACCATCGGGACTGTCGGCGCCAGCACGGTTGCCGGTGCCGTTGTCGGTGGTGCCACGGGCGCCTTGACGGGTGTGCTGACCAAGGCCGGGTATCCCGAGCAAGAGTCACGTTTCTACAGTGAAGAACTGGACCGTGGCGGCGTCCTCGTTTCGACCGAACTCGACGGGGCAGACGTACCGGAGTCGCAGGTACGCGGGATCTATTCCCGTCATTCCGGACGAATGGCCCCGACGGTCCGAGTTTGACCTAATCGCTTGATACCGGCGGGTTCCTGGACGCCATAGACCGCCTTCAGCTCACCTAAAGCTGGTCTATGGCGCCCAGGAACCCGCCGGTGACGGAACCGGTTCATCCGGAGCGCCTGCCGGAACGGAGGGCGCCCATTTTGTCGTAGGGGTGCCTGCATCGGCCAATGGGTGATAGCGGATTCAGCGTTGCCGGCACGGTTTGGTTATCGACGGCGGGACCCATCACCGTCATGTCGTCGGGTTTTTGGCCTGGCTGGCCGTCTGATTCTGGGCTTGGCTCGCTGGACGGGGCGAGGTCGCCGGGCAGCCCGGCAGCAAGGCCAATGCCAAACCCACGGGCATGACACGCAAGATCATCGCAAGCCTCGCAAAAGCAGGCTGGCCGGGATGTGACCCGAGCCGTGACCTGCATCGGGCATTGGGGAACTACTTGGCGTCCCGGAACGCTTTCAGTTTGTCGACGAACGGCTCGACAACCCGGGGATCGGCATTGGGGTCATTTGCCGCCAGCGCCTTTTCCAACACTGGGATGATCGATGCTGCTTCATTGCGATCCAAGAGACGCTCCGTCGCTGCCGCCACCGTCACGAAGAACGTGCCTCTGGTGACACTGCCCATGGCGCCATCCAGCCGCAATTTCACCGGCGAGGCATCGGCAAGTTTGCCGTCGATGACGATGGTGCCACCATCCCGGTAGATGACGGATTTTGTCACTGTCATGCCCGCCAGGGCAATCACAGCGTTGGACGTACCGCTCTGACTGGCACTGGCGAGACCCGAGGAGTTGCCAGAACACCCGGACATCAAGCCGACGGCCATGGCAACAGCCATGCCCGCCGCCAAAAAACGCTGGAACATCGGAAACCTCCCGGCAAAACGTGCCTGTTCACTCAGTTTACCCGCCCGTCTTCAGGGCTTCAAGGGATTCCCAACGTTCATACAGGGTGGCCACCTGCTGCTTGGCATCATTCATGCGTTTGACGATGGCCGGCAGATCATCGGCCCGATCGGTGTACAAAGAGCCATCGGCCATGAGGACCTCGATCTTGGCCATTTCCTGCTCTGCCGTTTCGATTTTGGCAGGCAAGGCCTTCAGCTCGTTGTTTTCCTTGTTCGTCAATTGACGGGCTGGCACAGGTGGCAGCGCCGGAACAAAGACCTGCGGGGCATTGGCCGGTTTGGCGACACCGTTGCCGGCGGCCCGGGCCTCCCGTCCGGCCAGGTAATTGTCGTAGTCGCCCACCTGATAACGGACCACGCCGTCGCCCTCGAAGGCGAGGATGGCCGTGGCCACCCGGTTGAGGAAGTATCGGTCATGGCTGATGACCAGGGCGCAGCCGGGGAAGTTCACCAGGGCGTCTTCGAGGACCCGCAGGGTGGGCAGGTCGAGATCGTTGGTCGGCTCGTCCAGGATCAGGAAGTTCGCTCCTTCACGCAGCAGCTTGGCGAGTTGGACCCGGTTGCGTTCGCCGCCCGAGAGCCGTTTGATGGGCGTGTTCGATTGTTCATCGCTAAAGAGGAAGCGCTTCAGGTAACTGCGCACCGAAATCGTGTTTTCACCGATCTGCACCCATTGGGAATCGCCGGCGACCTCCGCCACGACCGTGCTTTCCGGGTTTAGCAAATCACGGCCCTGGTCTGCATAAAGGAACCGGGTGTTTTGCCCGGTCTCGACGGACCCGCTGTCGGGTGCTTCCTTGCCGAGGATCATCTTCATCAGGGTCGTCTTGCCGACGCCATTTGGCCCGATGACGCCGATGCGCTCACCGGCCATCATGTTCAGCTCCAGATTCTGGATCAGGGAGCGGCCGCCAAAGCCTTTGCTGACCTTCTTCAGTTCCAGGATCTGTTTGCCCAGACGCTGGTTGTAGGGGATCATCAGGTCGACATCGCTGTGGAAAGCGGGTGGTGCCTCGTCGGCGAGCTTTTTGAACGCTTCCACCCGCGCCTTTGACTTGGCCTGTCGGGCCTGGGGCTGTTTGCGCACCCAGGCCAGTTCCCGAGACAGCGTGTTCTGACGGACGTTTTCGGCCTGTTGCTGGATCGCCATCCGCTCGGCTTTTTGAAGCAGGTAGTCGGAGTAGTTGCCTTCATAGGCCGTCAGCTCGCCCCACTCGAGCTCGATGATCCGGTCGGTCACCCGGTCCAGGAAGTAGCGATCATGGGTGACCAGCAGGAGGGTGCCACGGAAGTCCCGCAGGTAGCCTTCCAGCCACTCGATGGTCTCGGAGTCGAGGTGGTTCGTCGGTTCGTCGAGGATCAGCAGGTCGGGCTTCGTGATCAATGAACGGCACAGGGTGACGCGCCGACGTTCACCGCCGGAAAGCTCGCCGATCTTGCGGTCCGCCGCCGGGGTCTGCAGGTGGCTCATCACCCGCTCGATCTCCCAATCCAGCTCCCAGGCGTCCATGTGGTCGAGGAGGTGCTGTAAGTCGCCGAGACGGGCCAGGTTCGTGGCATCGGCCTTGTGGCTCAGCTCCTCGTACTCGTCGAGCAGGGCCCGGGCTTCGGCGACACCGACGTCGATCGCCTGCTTGACCGTGTGCTCGGGATCCAAATCGGTATCCTGGTTCAGGTAGCTGACCCGCAAGCCTTTGACTTTGCGGATATCCCCGGAATCAGGGATTTCCAGCCCGGACATGATGCGCAGGAGCGTGGACTTGCCGGCGCCGTTGGCGCCGATCAGGCCGATTCGGTCGCCCTGATGGGCCGTCAGGTTGAGGTTTTTCAGGATGGCTTTCCTGATGTAGGCGTGTTGGATGTTCG
>JACMPN010000588.1 GCA_014377495.1 Candidatus Sericytochromatia bacterium | reverse complement strand
CTGCGGTACGCTGTACCGTGGGGCCCTTGGCCCATATGCTGACCTGTGTTGCAGGGACCATGGACATTCACCGCCTGTCTCCAGAACTAATTGAAATGGCCTATCGCCAGGGCATCTTCCCGATGGCCGAGGACGACGGGACCATTCTCTGGTTCTCGCCGGATCCCCGGGCGATCATCCCCCTGGCGCCCGAGGCCTTCCATGTGCCCCGTTCACTGGCCAAAACCATCCGTGAGGGCAGGTTCGAAGTTCGCATCGACCACGACTTCGCCGGCGTCCTGGCCGGCTGTGCCGATCGGCGGGAGACGTGGATTTCTGACGAGATTTCCGCCGTGTACCGGGCGTTACACCAGCGGGGGTTGGCCCACAGCGTCGAAGCGTGGCAGGACGGCGCACTGGTCGGCGGACTCTACGGGGTCAGTCTGGGTGGGGCGTTCATGGGTGAGTCGATGTTCTCCCGGGCGACCGATGCGTCCAAGGTCTGCCTGGTGGCGTTGGTCGAACGACTTCGGGAGCGCGGGTACACGCTGCTCGACAGCCAGTTCCATACGCCACATCTGGCCCGTTTCGGCCTGATCCTGATCCCCCGGGAAACCTATTGTCAACGTCTGGCGGCTGCCCTGCCACGTTCCTGTCGGTTTTACCCGTGACCGCCGTCCGGGCCGGCGGCAGAGTGGCAAGAAACGTGACATAGCGGGTTTGCGGTGCCCTGCGGTTACGCCAAGCCCTTGGGCCGCCTGCCTTTCCGGGCAGAGCGGTTGGCGCAGCGTGGTCAGGATGGCGAGACAGCGGTGTCCACGATGGTCTAAACTCGGTTAAAATGGAATCAGGAAGCCGCAGCGTGGCGGCTCGCCACGCGAGGGTTTTCCCGACAGGTGGAGGCAACGTGAGCGCTTGCATGTTCGGGGAGAGTTAGACCCATGTTCATTGAGCAGGACTACACCCAGTACACGGCGGCCCAGCATCGCATCTGGTCTGATCTGTACGAGCGCCGCATGCTGGACCTGTGCGAGCAGGGGTGCCGGGCGTATCTGGATGGCGCCCAAAAAATCTGCCTGCCTGGCAATCGCATGCCGGAGCTGGCCGAGCTGAACAGCTACCTCACCCCGCTGACGGGCTGGCAGGTCCGGGCGGTCCCCGGCTACATCCCGGCCCGAGATTTCTTCAGCTGCCTGGCCGTCCGTCAGTTCCCGTCGACGATCACCATCCGCAACGCCGAGCAGTTCAACTACCTACCCGAACCGGACATCTTTCACGACGTCTTCGGCCACGTGCCGATGCATGCCCACGACGAGTTCGGTGACTTCCTGCAGCGGCTCGGCGAGGCCGGCAGGATGGCCACCTCGGAGGCCGAGATCCGCCACCTGCAGAACCTCTTCTGGTTCACCATCGAGTTTGGCCTGATCCAGGAAGAGGGGCACACGAAGCTCTACGGCAGCGGCCTGGTCTCCTCGCCCGGCGAGGGCCGGCACGCCTTGACCAATGCCGTCGAAAAGCGCCCCTTCAAGCTCGAGGAAGTGATCGAGACGGATTTCGAGATCGACCATTTCCAGCCGTTGCTTTACGTCATCGACGGCTTTGACCAACTCGTCTCCGCCGCAGACGCGTTCATCGACGGGCTGCGCCACAATCGCGACACTTTCGCCAAGGCCAGCTGAACGACCCGATGCGAGATCCCGGCCAGATGGTCAAATCTGGGTGTCGCCGGGCCCGCCGGGGATCCGGAAGCGGTACGATACCCCTCACGGTTGATCGATCCGGGCCGCCTTAGGGCGGCACGCCGGGACCCGTGACACGGCGGCCTCCGGCACACGTTCCGGGGCCAAGGGAGGGGCGTTTGCGCAATCAATGGTACGTGGCCGCGACGACCACCCGGGTCAAGGCCAGGCCCATGGCCGTGCGTATCCTCGATGAGCCGATCGTCCTGTTCCGGGATGCCGCCAAGCGGGTATCCGCCCTGCGGGACCGCTGCTCCCACCGCAATGTGCAACTGTCCCTCGGCCACGTCAAAGACGG
>JACMPN010000587.1 GCA_014377495.1 Candidatus Sericytochromatia bacterium | reverse complement strand
GCATCGCCGACCTGCATCATCTCGATGAAGCGGGCGTGGATCGGCCGATCGACCGTCAGCGCCGCGAGATCGGCCACTTCGTCCTCGTTGCTGCCGGCGACGACGACCATATTCAGTTTGACGGCGGTAAATTTGGCGGCCAGGGCGGCGTCGATCCCGGCGAGGACCCGGGACAGGTCGCCCCCGCGGGTGATGGCTGCGAACCGGTCGGGACGCAGGCTGTCGAGGGAGATGTTGACCCGGTGCAGGCCGGCACTGACGAGGGCTTGGGCGTGCTGGGCGAGGAACATGCCGTTGGTCGTCATCGCCAGATCGGTGATCCCGGGCAGGTCGGCGATGCGGCGGACGAGGCTGACCAGATTCCGGCGGAGCATGGGTTCGCCGCCGGTGAGGCGGATTTTCGTCACGCCGAGCGGGAGGTAGACCTCCCGCAGCAGGGTGAGGATCTCATCGTCCTGCATGATCTGGGCGCCGGGGATCCAGTCGAGCCCTTCGGCGGGCATACAGTACTGGCAGCGCAGGTTGCAGCGATCGGTGAGGGACAGCCGCAGGTAGGTGACCTGCCGGTCAAAGGAATCGACTAGCATCAACCCCTCCTGCCGGCGGTCTTGCCGGGCCCTGCGGCGCCAGCCTCGTTTTCGCTGAGTGAAGTCGTGCCTCAATCAGCCCCATGTTAACAGATCGCCGCCCAAACCCCCTTCAAGTAACAGTTCCGGCTCCAGGATCATGGCCGTGACGCCCGTTCCGGCAAGCAGGCGTCCGGTGCCCGTGGGGATGACCAGCAGGGCGTTCGCCCAGGCCATCGCCGTGATCAGGCCGGAGCCCTGGGGGCCAGTCAGTCGGGCGGTGTAACCGCCAGGCTGATGGTCGACCCGAGCCCGGAGGAACTGCATCCGGTCGGACTTCAGGGTCAACGCCTCGTCGAGCCGGGCCAGCACCATCGGCCGGTACCGGTTCGGGTGTCCCATCATCCCCCGCAGGGCGGGCCGGACGTAGAGCTCCAGGCCGACCATTGTGGCCGAGGGATTGCCCGGCAGGCCAAAAATGGGTTTGCGGCCTACCGTGGCGAAGGTGAAGGGTTTGCCTGGTTGCTGGGCGACCCGGGTGAAGTGCACCGTGCCCATGCTGGCCAGGGCTTTGCCGATGAAGTCGAACTCCCCCATCGAGACGCCCCCCGACGTGACGACGGCATCGTAAGTCAGGGCCTTGCGCAACAGCCGGCGGGTGGCATCCAGGCTGTCCGGCACGATGGGCATCCGCACGGGCACTGCCCCGGCTTCCTGGATCCAGGCCGCCATGGCATAGGCGTTGCTGTTGTAGATCTGGCCGGGCTGCAGCGGTTGGCCCGGCTCAATTACCTCGTCGCCGGTGGAGAGGATGGCCACCTGGGGGCGGCGGTGGACCATCACCTCCGTGCGGCCGATCGCCGCCAGCAGGGCCAGGCGGGGCGGGGTGAGGCGGGTGCCCCGCTGCAGGATCGTCGCCCCGGCCAGCAGGTCCTCGCCGCAGGGCCGGATGAACTCACCGGCTGGGATGGCTTCCCGGACCGTGATCCGCCCGGACGCTTCGGTGACGTCTTCCAGCATGATCACGGCATCGGCCCCTGACGGGATGCGGGCCCCCGTCATGATCCGGCAGGTCACCCCCTTTGGCAGGATGCGGTCGGCTGTATCGCCTGCCGCCACCGTGAAGGCGATCGTCAGGGAGACGGGGGCCGCATCGGTGGCAGCGGCCACGTCGGGCACCCGGACGGCGAACCCGTCCATGGCGGAACTGTCGCAGGTGGGAAAGGCCAGGCCGGAAACGACGTCTTCCGTCAGGATCAGGCCCAGGGCGTCCAGCAACGGGACCGGACTGGCGGGCAGCACGGGCACGTGGGCCATGACGATTTCACGGGCGGCGGCGGCGGAGATCATGCGGCGCCCTCCTTTGTGTTGCTTGACGTGTCGGCCCGTTCGACCATGGGTCGGACGCTGTAGGTAGGGTAAAGTACATTGGCTGCCATGGCGGCAGTCCGTCACCGATACCGCACCCGTCGTACCGCACCGCCGTTGTTTGTTGCAGGCCGGGTGACCAATCCATATCGTGTGCGTAGGAATGCGGAGCAACGAAGCTGCGATGACCCAAGCGACCAACCTTTCCAAGCGTGAAATGGCCCGTTACGCCCGCCACATTGCCATTCCCCAGGTCGGTCTGACCGGCCAGGAGCGCCTGACGGCCGCCCGGGTTCTTGTCGTCGGCGCCGGCGGCTTGGGCGGACCCGTCCTCAGTTATCTGGCGGCAGCCGGTATCGGCACGCTGGGGATCGTCGAGTTCGACACCGTCTCCGGGTCGAATCTGCAGCGCCAGGTGCTGTTCGACGACGTGGACATCGGGCGGCCCAAGCTCTGGCGGGCCCGGGCCCGCCTGCAGGCCCAAAACCCGCACATCCGCATCGTCGGTCACGAGGGTCCCCTGGACCCCGCAAACGTGGAGGCCCAGCTGACCGGCTACGACATCGTCGTGGACGGGTCGGACAACTTCGTCACCCGCTACGTCCTGAACGACGCCTGCCGCCTGGCCGGCATACCGCTTGTACATGGCAGCCTGCACCGCTTCGACGGTCAGCTGGCCGTGTTCCATCCCGACCGGGCGGGATGCTACCGCTGTCTATTTCCCCAGCCACCCGCCGGGTCCCCCGACTGCAGCGAGGCGGGTGTCTTCGGCGCCCTCGCCGGCACCCTGGGCACGTTGCAGGCCACCGAAGTGCTCAAGCTCGTCCTGGGAATCGGTGCCCCGCTGAGCGGCCGGGTCCTCCTTTACGATGCCCTGGGCCAGACGATGACGACCGTGATCCTGACCCCGGATCCCCAGTGCCCTCTCTGCGGGCCGCACGCCACCATTCAGCGTGTGGCGGACGTCGATTACAGGGGCTTTGGCGAGGGGCCCGACGAGGACGACACGCTGCCGGCCGCATGGGAGATGACCGCCTGTCAGGCCCGCTTGACCGGTTTGGTCATCGTCGACGTGAGGGAGCGCCTCGGCACCGATGGCTTGCTGTGCGGGGCGAGTCACATCCCCTTTTCCCAGTTCCGGGCCCGGCTGGCCGAATTGCCGGCCGACCAGGGCGTGCTGCTTGTCTGCTGGAGCGGCAGCACCAGCGCACAGGCCGTGCGCCTGGGGCGGGCCGGCGGACCCCGGCGGGCCTGCTGCCTCTGCGGTGGGTTGCGCGGG
>JACMPN010000586.1 GCA_014377495.1 Candidatus Sericytochromatia bacterium | reverse complement strand
GCACACCAAATGGCCCGGCATGACCAAATGGCGGATGAGCAGGTCACCCTGTCTGGCGGCGGTGGTCACGAAAGTCTCCAGGGTCTGCCAGTAGTTGGGGAAGGCCGAGTGCTGCTCGCTGCAACGGTCGGTGCCGTATTTCCAGTCCGGCAGGTAAAGGTCGATCACCCCTTCCATGAGGGCCAGGGCCTCCGGGGTGGCCGTGCCGTTGCAATTGAAGACAAACGGGACCTGGGTCTCGGCCGGCAGGGCCAGGGCCAGTTCGAGGATCATCGGCAGATAGGGCTCGGGCGTACCGCCGACGAAATTGACGCAGCGGGCCCCCTGCGCCTCCCGCTGGACGACGATCTCGGCCATGGCCGCCACCGGGTAAGCGGCGCCGCTTTCCGGGTAAAAGGCGCCTTTCCAGTTCTGGCAGAACGAACATTGCATCGTGCAGCCCGTGAAAAACAGCGTGTGGGCCGGCACCAGTTCGGGCTCTTCGCCCATGTGCAGGTATTCGGCCGTCAAATTCATCTGGCGGCCCACCCCGCACCGGCCGTTGATGCCGTTGCGGCGGTCCACCCCACAGTCCCAGGTGCAGAGGTGGCAGTCCTGCATCTGCTGCTCGCCAAGCAGGGACTTGAGCTCCAGCCAACTGGCTTCGCCCGGCCGGCGGGCCCAAGCCCCGCGGCGGTAGGCTTTGCGGGCCCGTTCGTGGCGGGCCCAAAGCTGTTCGGCACTTTCCCGTCGCAAGTCCGTCAGGCTGACACCGACACCGACACACGTGGCCACATGACGTTGGGCCACTAATCGCTCTCCTGTAAAAACCAACTCAACAGGGCAAACACACCCGTAATGGACATCAGCGGCAGCGCCACCGACACGGTGATCACATCCGCCACGAGGAGGATCCACACGGCGACCGTCGCCATCACGCCCACCCACCACCAGTTGCGGTAAGGCGTCGTACCCGCTTCACTCACTGGCTTGGGCTGATAGAGGGCGGCGTAGTAGCGGCTGAAGGCGGCGGCATCCAGCGGAGCTGCCTGTACGGGGCAGCCCGCCCCCTCCTGGAGCCGGGACAGGGCCAGGCTATCCTGGGGATTGACCAGGGCCACTGTGAGTTTTTGACCGTCGTAGTGCAGGGGGATGGCCCGGTAGATGGCGGCATAGTGGCCGGGTATCAAGGTCGTCAAGGCCCGTGCCTCGTTGCGGGTCGTCGGAACTGCAGGGCGTTCGTTGCCGTCCAGCTCCAGAAACGGGATCCGCACCGCCGGGGTCCGTGACGCCTGAAGGGGCTCGCTCACGTCACACCCTCCGTCGGTTTATAACGGGATGTAACGACATCCCCCCGCCATCATACACCCCGGGACACGGGATGGGAGCAGAGGCAGGCGGGCGGACGAAGGGGCAATCCGCCTGCCGGTCCGGCACTAGAGGGTCACGAGGGCGTTGTGCGCGGCGACGAGCTTGTCCTGCAGGGCCGGCGGCACTGGCTCGTAATGGGCGAACTCGGCACTGTAGCTGCCGGTCCCCCGGGTGGTGCTCGTCAAAATGGGCGCATAGGCGACCATCTCGCTCATCGGGGCGATCGCCCTGACGACCTGCAGATGGCCCAGCGTGTCGATCCCCTGGACCCGGGCCCGCCGGGTGGTCAGGTCGCTGATCACGTCGCCGGTCATTGCTTCGGGCACCGTGATCTGCAGCAGCAACATTGGCTCGAGCAAAATCGGGTGGGCGTCATGGCAGGCTTTTTTAAAAGCCAGATGGGCCGCCAGTTTGAACGACATTTCAGAACTGTCGACCGCATGGCTGGAACCGTCGTAGAGCACGGCCCGCACATCAACGACAGGGGCGCCGATCAGCGGTCCATGCGCCAAAGTCTCCTGCACGCCTTTGTCGACGGCGGGAATGAACTGCTTGGGCACGGCCCCGCCGACCACCTCACTGGCATAGGCGTAGCCGCTCCCTTCGGGCAACGGCTCCAAGCGCAGCCAGACGTCACCGAACTGCCCATGCCCGCCCGTCTGCTTTTTATGACGGCCCTGGGCCTGGACGATCCGGGTGATCGTCTCCCGGTAGGGGATCTGCGGCGGACTGACATCGACGTCCAGGCCGGCCTGTTGCAACCGGTGGAGGGCCACGTCGACGACCGTCTGGCCCGGTCCGCCCAGCACGGTCCGGTGGGTCCCCGCTTCGACGGTCACGGTCAGGGCCGGGTCATCCCCGCGCAATCGGTGCAGCAGCGTGCTCAACTTGGTGTCGTCGCCCTTGCCCTTGGGGGTGATGGCCACAGCATAGAGGGCGGGCGGCTGCGGCAGGGGAAACACGGTGAACGGCCGGGCCGCCATCGCCTGGGCGAGGATCGTGTCGCCCGTCTGGGCATCCTTGAGCTTGGCCACCGCCCCGATGTCCCCGGCCACCACCTCGCCGAGCGGCACGTGCTCCTTGCCGACCAGGGTGAACAGCCGGCCGAAGCGCTCGTGATGGGCGCGATGGGCGTTCCAGGTCGTCTCGTCCGGGTGCAGCGTCCCGGAAAATACCCGGAAGAGGCTGATCCTGCCGGCATAGGAATCGTGAAACGTCTTGAAGATGTAGGCGCACAGCACCCGCTCACCGGTGATGTCGATGGTCCAGGACTCGCCGCCGGCCGGATCACTGCAGGTCATCTGGGGCCGCTCCTGCGGAGTCGGGGCGAGATTGACAAGCCCGTCGAGCAGCGCCCTGACCCCCAGTCCCCGCTTGGCCGCCACGGCAAAGGCGGGCACCAGCCGCCGGGCCAGCACGCCACGTCGCCAGGCCTGTCGCAACTCCTCGGCCGTCAATTCTTCACCGTCGAGGTACCGTTCCAGCAGCGCATCCTCAAGCTCGGTTGCCGCCTCAATGAACGGGGTGCGGTGGGCGGCCAGTCCGGCGGCATCGTCGCCGCTCCAGGCATGGGGGGCGCCCAGACCCGTATCGAGCATGCCGGACAGCAGATCAGCCACCCCGCGCAGGTCGGCACCGACCCCGACAGGCACGCTGTTCGGCCAGATGCCGGGCCCGAACCCCTCGACTGCCCCAGCCACCGTGCGGGCAAAATCGGCCTGGTCGCCGTCCAGTTTGGTCGCCACCAGGAAAACAGGCAAGCCTAGGGCCGCCGCTTCTCGCCAGACCCGCTGGCTCATCACCTCGATGCCTTTGGCGCCGTCGAGGACGAGGACCACGGCATCGGAGGCCCGCATCGTCCGTTGGACATCGGGCCAGAAATCGCTGAAACCGGGCGTGTCGAGCAGGTTGATCTTGGTGTCCCGCCACCGACCACTGAGTAGGGCCGTCTGCACGGACATGTGACGCCAGGTCTCTTCGGCATCAAAATCGCTGCGGGTCGTCCCCAGGAGGGGATCCCCGAGCGCCGGGATGACGCCCATCGCCACCAGCATGGCCTCGGCCAGCATGGTCTTGCCGCTGCCGGCGTGTCCGACGAGCACCACATTGCGGATCGCCACCTGACTCATGCCACCCTCCTCTGACCGCACGGAGCGGTGCATCCCCGTCGCATCTGCCAGGTCGATGCCGGTCCACCCATCATAGACCCCGCCACAGGAAGGCGACATGGCAGGATGACCGGAACCCCACGCCCACCCCGTTCCAGACTTGTCCAAAATGTGCCGACCCCGGCCGGGGGCACGCGAAAAAAGCCCCAGATCCGGATGGGTCTGGGGCTTTCGGGACCCAGGTGAGCCCTAGGCGATTTCGGGTTGCGGCTTGACGACCTTGGCATCCTTTATCTGGACAACACTTGACCAAGGCGGGCTCTTCTTGTCGAACCACTCCCGGGTGATCTCGCATTTTTTGAGATCGGGCCGGGTGGGGGCCTCGTACATCACCTCGAGCATCACCTCCTCGACGATCGCCCGCAGGGCCCGGGCGCCGGTCTTGCGCTTGAGGGCCTCTTCGGCGATGGCCTTGACGGAGTCCGGGGTGAAATGGAGGTCCACACCGTCCATCGCCAACAGCTTCATGAACTGCTTGACGATGGCGTTCTTGGGCTCCGTGAGGATCCGCTCCAGGGTCGCCTGATCCAGGGGCTCCAGGGTGGCCATCACGGGGATCCGGCCGATGAACTCGGGGATCAGGCCGAACTTCAGCAGATCTTCCGGGATCAGGGCCGAGAGGATTTCCGCCTCGGCGAGCTTCTTCTTGCCCTCGTTGTCGGCGTTGAAGCCGATGCTGCCCTTGCCGGTACGGGTCTCGATGATCTTGTCCAGGCCGACAAAGGCGCCGCCCAGGACGAAGAGGATGTTGGTCGTATCCAGCTGGATGAACTCCTGGTAAGGGTGCTTGCGACCGCCCTGGGGCGGGACGTTGGCGACGGTGCCTTCGAGCATCTTCAGCAACGCCTGCTGCACGCCCTCACCCGAGACGTCCCGGGTGATGGAGGGGTTTTCGGACTTGCGGGCGAACTTGTCGATCTCGTCGATGTAGATGATGCCGCGCTCAGCCTTTTTGACGTCGTAGTCGGCCGACTGCAACAGGCGCAGCAGGATATTCTCGACGTCTTCGCCCACGTAGCCCGCCTCGGTCAGCGTCGTCGCATCGGCGATGGCGAAGGGGACGTTGAGGATCCGGGCCAGGGTCTGGGCGAGCAGCGTCTTGCCGGAGCCCGTGGGGCCGATCAGCAGGATGTTGCTCTTCTGGATCTCAATCTCGTCGGCTTTTTGGTTGACGGTGATCCGCTTGTAGTGGTTGTAAACCGCCACGGAGAGGATCCGTTTGGCCCGTTCCTGGCCGATAACGTAGCTGTCCAGCGTCTTTTTGATCGTCTGCGGCTTGGGGATGTCTTTCATCTCCATCGGGGCGTTGATCGGTCCGCCTTCGGCAGGCGCCGGCCCGTCATAGAGCTCCTCTTCGAGGATGTCGTTGCACAGGTCCACGCATTCGTCGCAAATGTAGACGCCGGGGGGGGCGATCAGCTTGCGGACTTGGTCCTGGCTCTTTCCGCAGAACGAGCACTTGGGAGGTGCTCCCCCCTCCGTGTGTCGGGCCATGGGTTATTTGCCTCCTGCGACGGCAGCCTCGGGGGCCGGCGGCGTGATGATCTTGCCGGACTCGACCTGGGGTACGATCACTTGGTCGATCAATCCGTAGTCCTTGGCTTCTGTGGCGCTCATGAAAAAGTCACGGTCAGTGTCTTTTTCGATTTTGCTCAAATCCTGGTTGCAGTGGGCCGCCATCAGCTGATTGAGGCTGCGCTTGATGCGCAGGATCTCGGCGGCCTGGATCTCGATGTCCGTCGCCTGACCCTGGGCACCGCCGAGGGGCTGGTGGATCATCACCCGGGCGTTCGGCAGGGCGAACCGCTTGCCGGGGGCACCGGCGCAGAGCAGGAAGGCCCCCATCGAGGCGGCTTGGCCGATGCAGATCGTCGAGACCTTGGCCTTGATGTACTGCATCGTGTCATAAATCGCCATGCCGGCCGTGACGGAACCGCCCGGGCTGTTGACGTACATGGCGATGTCCCGGTCGGGATCCTCGGCCTCGAGGAACAACAGCTGGGCCACGATCAGGTTGGAGATCTGATCGTCGATCGGCGTGCCGAGAAAGATGATCCGTTCCTTGAGGAGGCGGGAGAAGATGTCGAAAGCGCGCTCGCCCCGACTCGTCTGCTCCACGACCATTGGCACTAAGCCCATTCTGTATCTCCTTCTCCAGCGTTGATGTTCGACATGTCGAACCGGTGCACGCCTCTACATGACGATGCCGGAGCCCTGATCAAGGCTCCGGCATCATGGTACCCGAGTTGACTCGGGAGGGTCAACTACGCCGCAGTGGCCGCATCCGTGATGTTGACTGTGTTTTGCTCCAACAACCACGCCATGATCTTCAGGCTGAGCAGCTCGTCCATCAGGGCGAGCACTTTGTTTTCGGAGTACAGCTGCTGCCGCACCCGATCCGCCGGCACGTTGAAGGCCGCTGCGAAGGCGTCGATCTCGGCATTGACCTCGTCTTGGTCCAGCGTGATCCCCTCGGCCCGGGCGACCGTGCCCAGCACGAGGCTGGTCTTGATGCGCCGGTGGGCTTCGGCCTTGGCGTTGTCGTCAGCCTTGGCTGTTTCCCAGCTGGCCTGCAACGCTGCCTGGTCCGCCCCCTGGGCTTGCATCTGCTTGGCCTGTTGCATCCACATGGCCTGAAGCTCCCGCTCGGCCATGCTCTCCGGCACGTCGACCTGGGCGTTTTCGAGGACCTGATCCATCACCGCCTGCTGGCGGGACAGGTCGGTGGCCTCTTCGCGCTGGGCCTCGAGTTCCCCCTTCAGGCGCTCTTTGAGGGCGTCGAGAGTCTCGGCACCGGCACCTTTGGCCATCTCGTCGTCCAGTTCGGGCAACTGATGGGCCTTAAGCTCTTTGAGCGTGAGCTCAAAGCGGGCTTCCTTGCCCTGCAGGTTCGCTTCAAAGTACTCGGCCGGGAACGTCAGGGAGGCGGTCTTGCTCTCGCCCGTCGACATGCCGACAAAGTGCTCGACAAAGCCGGGGATCATCACGCCGTCCTTGAGTTCGACGAGGTAGTTGTCGTGGGCCCCGTTCGGCAACGGCGCCTCATCGACGAAGCCGGCGAAGTCGATCAGGGCGACGTCGCCCATCGCCGCCGGACGGCCTTCGACGGGAACCAGCTGGGCCTGCTTCTTGCGGAGCTCTTCCAGCTTTTCGGTGATCTGGGTGTCGCCGACGGCGTCCGGACCGGTCGCTTCAACGGTCATGCCCTTGTACTCGCCGAGGGTGACCTCGGGGCGGACTTCGATCTTGGCCGTGAAGACCAGATCCTTGTCCAGACCGGCGTGGACCAGCTCGATCTGGGGCTCGGTAATCGGCTCCAGCTGCTCGTTGTTGACGGCCTCGGAATAGGCCTTGCTGATCACCTGGTTGATGGCTTCTTCGAAGATGGCCTCGATGTGCAGGTAGCGCTCGGCGATCTTCTTGGGGGCTTTGCCCTTGCGGAAACCGGGGATGTTCAGCTGAGCGCTGGCCTGCCGGAAGGCTTTTTCGTATTCCTTCGAGACAACGTCCTGCTCAACTTCGACGTTGAGAGCAATCTTGTTGCTCTCCTGTTTCTCCAACGTAACCTTCACGGTTTGCCTCCGCACTATTGCGCCAAACGGGACCAGACGATCCCTAGGGGTAAACATGAAATAGCGGCCTGCCAAGCAGGACGCCCCGGAACTGTACCACCGCGAGGGCTCGTCAGGAAGCGGCTTGGGAGGCCTCTCTGCGTTGTC
>JACMPN010000585.1 GCA_014377495.1 Candidatus Sericytochromatia bacterium | reverse complement strand
GTCCGGGCGCCCGTCGTCAGGATGGCCATCTCGCCAAAAATCTCGCCGGGACCGAACTCCGCCAAGGGGATGGTTTCGTCACCGATGTCGCGACTGATGCCTACACGACCGGTCTTGATGAGGAAGGCAATGTCGCCGCCCACACCCTCGTGGAAAATGACTTCGCCTTTGTAATAAAACCGGCTCGTATAATCCTGCATTGCCGTCCCCCTTGTTTTAGAGCCCCGATAGTGTAGCGCATTCCAGTCAATCGGCAGCCCTGGGGACATGCAGCGGCCGAGCGGCTGGTAGATTCCGCTGAAAACCAGTCACCGCGCCCTTAAGTTTGGTTTGCGTCTGCCGTAGGGTAAGTGAATCCGTCTCATGGAAGAGCGGAGGTTACATTGACATGGAGGTTGTGCCCCTGCGGAGGCCGCCATGCGTTTCAACCCGTACCTTTCGTCGCAGACGTTACAACAGTGGCATTGTCCCCAGTGCAACCGGGTGTGCACCCTCGCCCCCGGCCTGCCGTTGCCGCAAGTCTGCGCCGAATGCTGGAACGAGGAAGTCGGGATCCATCTGCTCGATACCGAGCGGATCGCCCAAGACTATTTCCGGCTGGACGGGCTGTCCACGATCGTGCAAACCCTCATCGCCAGCCAAGGCACCGCACCAGAATGGCTCGTGCGCGAGCTCGTCGGCATGTGGGAGCGCACCTGCGGCGATTCCTGCACGGTGCCGAAGCCAGGCAGCCGCCTGATGGCCCTGCACGAGGAAATCCAGACCGTCAGCTATGATCAGCTGGCCATGCTGGGCCTCGATGTCTGGGCTGTGCATGAGCAGTACCGCACGTACGACAACTACTGGCGCAAGCAACAGCTGATCGTGCCGCCCTCCAACAACTGACCCCGCTCGCTGAGCATGCACGGCCGCCGGATCCCTAGGGATTCCGGCGGCCGTGTCGCGTGCGCCGCAACCGGCCGTGTCGCGTGCGCCGCAACCGGCGGCGGCCAGACCGGAGGATCTGTGGCTCGCGGCCCCGTCCCCAAGGCTGCCCGGCGCGCCAAGGCAACCGACAGGCAAGTTTTTGTTTTACTTTGCGATAGTGTTAATGGCTGATTAAACACCTGCTCTCGGAAAGGGGCCTGGCACATGCGGTTCACGCACAAGGTTTTGTCTCTGCTGCTCCTCGGCTCCGTCGTCGTCACGACTGGTTGCCAGGTCCAGCCGATCGCCGGTGCCGCCGCCCGTGCCCCGCTCACCCACTCCGCCAGCCTCGACGGTGTCACCGCCGGCTATCGCCAGGTCGCCCAGCAGATGTTCGACGACATGGACGGCGACCGTGACGGTGTTCTCGAAGCGAAGGAACTGGCCTCCTTCAAGGCCAAAGGCGGCGAAACGGGCCAGATCCTCACAGCCGACCGCAACCTCGACGGCAAGGTCAGCCGCGACGAATTCATGGATCCCGCCTACGTCACACTGATCGTCGATCAGGTGCGGTTCCAGATGGCCAACATGTTCACGGCCCTCGACAAGGACGGCGACGGCTTCATGAGCGCCAATGAATTGGTCGTCGCCAAGGGGCCGATCACCAACGAGCTGTTCAGGAAGTTTGACCGCAACAGCAACCGCAAGCTCGGCCTGAGTGAGTTCGAGGACCTGATCTGGGTCGACCTGATGCCCAAATCCGTGAACCCGCTCAACCAGTTGCAGCCAAACCAGTTCCCCCAGCTGCCGGAAGCCTTCAGCTTCACCGTCGTTCTTGCCAACGCCGCCAAGATCCAGACGGTGATGATCAAGAAGGACGAAACGTCCACGCCGATCATCTTTTTGACCCGGGGCACCGACCCGATCCCCCACCGGATCATCCGCGAGTTCACCCCCGGTGGGTACTCGGTGACCATTAAGCAGACCGACGGCATCGCCACCAGCCGCCACATCGACGCCACCCAGGCCACGACCGTGACCGTCACCGC
This sequence comes from Candidatus Sericytochromatia bacterium, assembly GCA_014377495.1. Classification (GTDB taxonomy): domain Bacteria; phylum Cyanobacteriota; class Sericytochromatia; order JACMPN01; family JACMPN01; genus JACMPN01. Next base: position 2,518 of record JACMPN010000585.1, on the reverse strand, counting down.
CAATCGCAACGGCCCGCAGATCGCCGTCGAAGGGGCGGCGCCCACCAAAGCCGAATAAGCCTTCCCAGTAGCTGCCAACGGGCGACCCGAGACGGGTCGCCCGTTGGCGCATGCGGCATCATGCCTTGTGTTAGGCTGACGCGGGGGGGGTGGACCGTTGACACCGGTATCCGAAGTCCTAGAGGAACATAGCGATGAGATCATCGCAGGCTGGCTCGTGCTTATCCAGGATGCAGCCGGTCCGCTCTACGCTGACCGCCCCAGGGACGAGCTGTACCGGATGCTGTCGCGGGGCCTGTCCTCGCTGATCACCTTCCTGGGCACCGGTGACGATCAGCAACTGCACCGCCACGTGAACGCCCTCGTCCATCAGCGCAGCGTCCAGGGCTTTCACCTGGCCGAGGTGCAACGGGCCTTCCTAGGTCTGCGCGAGGTCCTCTGGCCGATCCTGGACAGCACCTACCTCGACCGGAGCGGTATCGTCAGCGCCGTCAAAGCCATTGATGTGGCGATGACCCACGCCACGCTGGAGTTTTCCCAGGCCTATGAGGCCCAGGTGACACAGCGCCTGCAGCAACTGGCGATCACGGACCCGTTGACGGGGCTGTTCAACCGCCGCTACCTCGATCTGATTTTGCACAACGAGCTGCGCCGCATCGGCCGTGCCGGCGAGCCCCTGTCGCTCCTGTTCATCGTCATTGACTATTTCAAGCCCTACAACGACCAGCACGGCCACCTGGAAGGGGACCAGGCCCTGCAGATCGTGGCCGGAGTGCTGCGCGACCATGTCCGGACGGGCGATGTCGTCACCCGGTACGGGGGGGAGGAGTTTGTCATCCTGCTGCCCAAGACGCCCCTGCCCGCCGCCGCCATCGTCGCCGAACGGCTGCGGCACGCCATGGCCGGGGCCGTCTTTCCGGGCGAGCCGGCGCCGCAACGCCTGACGATCAGTGTCGGCGTCGCCACGACGGCCAAGCCCGTCAGCTCCCATCACCTGCTCCGGATGGCCGACGAAGCAGCCTATGAGGCCAAGAGTCAGGGCCGCAACCGGGTCGTCATCGGCACGGAGCCCGGGGCCTGCAACAAGGTTGTAGGCCCCCTTTAATCCGCGCTCGGCAGCTTGAACAGGGCCCAGGGCTTGAGCAGGCTTTCGACGGATTGATCGCCCTCGCCGATCCGGACCCGGACCAGTTCTTCGGTCCGGTCGATCTCGACGACGTTGGCACCGACGTAGACGATGGGGCCGTCATGGTCGGCGGCGGGCTCCGGGGCATGGGCCAGCGTGCTTGCCGCCGGACCGATGGCGCTCAGCGGCACCCACATGTGGTCAGCATCCGGGTCGCATTCGACGCAGACTTCGGCGAGGCGGCGCTCCAGGTCACGGCCCACGGCCCGGCCCCGCATCAGCACCCGCTCGCCCGCCCGGAAGTCCCCGATCGAGTGGCTGGAACGCTCCTTGAGACTGGCCAGGCCCGTCCCGGAGCGCAGATCGCCCGGGGCGTAGTAGTTCACGGCGGCGCCGAACAGCATCAGTTAGAACGCCAGCCCCTCGGTCCCTTCCTGGGGACCGCGCAGCTCGTAGGTGAAGAACTCCGTGTCTTCGGGCTCCAGGCTCATGTAGAACGGCTCGATGCCCCAGGCCGACTCGGGCACGATCTCGCGCAGCACCCAGTCGATGGCGGCAATGTACTTGGCGGAGGCCACCTGGAAGGTGACGTGGGCGTAGGGCGTGTCCTCGCCATGGTCGTCACCGTTGCAGAAGAGGGTCCCCCACAGGCGGCAACCACCCGGCGGCGCGCCGATCTCACCGATCATGCGCAGGCTGGCCGCCAGAAACAGCATCTCGCCGGTCAGGTCGGCATAGCCTTCCGAGCGGACTTCTTCTTCGACCGAGCGGACCACTTCGAAGGTCTCCAGCAAACGGTCGAGGAATTCGCCATCGGTGGCGAGATTGCCCACGCCATAGACGTCCAGGTAAGCCTGCAGACGCTTGGGCGCAATCGAGCGACGGTGTTCGGGCATGCACGCCTCCTATCCCGCTCTATTATGACCCAGACACGCAGCCATGCGGGGCGTCTGTCCTCTGGGACCTGCCGGCTGTCCGCCCGCCGGGGGGCCGCACGCCACCGGCAAAAAGCAGCCCCCGCTGGCGACAATGGCGGTCAGCGGGGGCGTTTGGCGGGCTTGGACGTCATCCGGCGCCCCGCGGCCAGGTGGGGTGGGGCAGGGACCAATCAGGTCAAACCAGACGGGGCTAGGCCCTGCCGCCCGTCGCTTTCAGACGGAGGTTGCCAAAAAAGAGCTCGCTCCAGGTCTTGGTCGGTTTCGGCGGGATGGCTTCCGGCAATGTCGCCGTGCGCCGTGAGAGGCTCTCCATGCGGGACTGGATCAGCGGGATCGTCCCTTCGGTCTCAGTCCGGGCCATGCGGATCAGCTCGCCGCCCAACGAGAAATTGGTCAGAGTCGCTTCGGGATGCACGGTGCGGATGAGGAAGTCTGCGTCCTGGGCGGCCAGCTC
>JACMPN010000584.1 GCA_014377495.1 Candidatus Sericytochromatia bacterium | reverse complement strand
GTCCGTTACCGGAACATCCCCCCCTGGTCCACGCCGGCGACACTCACTGGGACTTATCTGGACGGATTTACGGCGATTCGCTGGCCTGGCCCGTGCTCTGGGGCTGGAACCGCTCGCACGTGCGGGATCCCCACTGGGTTTTCCCGGCACAGCCGTTGTTCTGGCGCTTGCACGGCACCCTGCACGTGGTCCGTCCCGGCGAGACCCTCCGTACCATCGCCAAGGCCCATTGGGGGAGCGATCGGGACTGGGGGCTGATTTGGCAGATGAACCGGGGATGGCTGCGCCGGCCGGAACGCCTGGCCGCCGGCGCCCGGGTCTGGGTGCCCGATCCCCCGGCGGCATCCCCACGGGTTTCCGGGGCCGACCGGTAAACACCCGGGTCCAATCTGCGGGCAAAACGGTGTCCGGACGTTGAACCGTGCGGAGGCCGTGACGGTTCTCCCGGTGGTCGGCACTGGTGAAGCAGGTTTCAACGGCGACGGCCAGTCGGCGACAACGGCCATGTCTTGAGCGCCGTACCAGATCGCAGTCGATCCCAAAGGGGCCGTCTACATCGGGGACGTCGGCAATGCGCGTCTCCGGGTCATTGAGCCGGGCGGCATCATCTTCCAAGCGACTCCGCCGTCGCCGACCCCTGCCCCGTCGGGCAGCAGACCAGTCGGCGACGGCGGCCCCGGGCGTGCGGTCACCATCGACCCGGCGACGTTGGCCTCCGTCCCGGATGGGTCGCTCTACATCGCCGACCAGACCCATTACCGCATCCGCAAAGTGACCTTCGGCGCTTCCGGGTCCTAGAGTCGTTCCCCACACCCGAGTGTCCCCCATTGACCATGTCCTGCCAGTGTTTCGGCCCGATGGTCCCGGCTCCGTCGCAGCCGTGAAACCTACACGAAACCAGCAGTTGACATAATGGCCATCGGCCAGGCGACGTTGTCCTGGTCGCCTGGTGGGTGTCCCTGCTCGCCACTGGCTGCCGAACGGTTTGATTGCCACGAAGGATTTGTTCATGCTGCGTTTCACGTCCCGGTTTGCCGGCATGCTCGCTACCGCCCTGTTGGCCGTCGGTTGCCTGGATTCGGGCGTGCCGGTGGCCGGGACGCCTGGTCAGGACGGCGCCTTCGACACCGAGGCGACCCGCGTGGTCCGCCGGGCAGGCATGACCGATGATCGTCCGGTCAACGCCGTGGCGGCAACGACGGCCTGGTTCACGCTGGTCCGCCGGCGGACGTTGCCTGGACCGGCGGAGGTCCTCGTCGTGGCCGGTGGCGGTGGCGGCGGCGTCTGCTACGGTGGCGGTGGCGGCGGTGGCGGTGTGATTTACTCGGCCGCCTTTGCCGTTACGCCCGGCCAGGCGACGACGGTGACGGTGGGAGCCGGGGGCACCAATCGGGTGAATGTGGTTGGGAACGGCGGTCCTGGCGGCGACAGTGTCTTCGGGACGCTGACGGCCAGTGGCGGTGGCTATGGGGCCGGCGCCTGCGGTGGTGTCGGGGGCAGTGGCGGCAGCGGCGGCGGTGGTTCCAGTAACGGCGGCAGTTCGTTCGCTGGTGGCAGTGGCACGGCCAGCCAGGGCAATGCCGGCAATGCCGCGGCCGTGGCGGAAGGCGGTGGCGGCGGCGGTGCCGGCGCAGGTGCGGGCTTCGGACGCTTGGGCGCTGCAGGCTTGGCCTTATCGATTTCGGGCGCCTCCGTGTTTTATGGCGGCGGCGGCACCGGCGGTGGTCCCGGCAATGTCGCCGGGGGATCCGGCGGGGGCGGGACGGGTGGCACGGCGGTGGCTGCCGGAGTGGCCAATGCCGCACCCAATACCGGCGGCGGTGGCGGCGGCTCGATCATTTCCGGTACTGGCGTCAGCGGCATCGGAGGTTCTGGCATCGTCATCGTCCGGTATCCAGGGACGGTCGCGGCGACCGGCGGCACGATCAGCACTGCGGGTGGGTACACGGTCCATACATTCACGGCGGCAGGGACATTTACCAAGTCCTGATCCCAGGACCCTCTGTCGGCCCGGTCACGGGCCTCAGTAGCGGCGGTTTTGGCTTTCGATGCCCATTTCGGGGATCTGGGCCAACGGCCCCGCCTCCAACCGGTATTGCTCGCAGACCAGGCTGATCCGCAAGCCCTTGCCCTGGGTGACGACCGGTGAGACCTGGTGGGTGAGATCCCCCTGGAAACGGACGACCTTGTTCACAGCCGGCACGATCCGGCCGACCTGTCGCTTGCGGTGGGTGAGGACCAGCTCGCCGCCGCTCATGTCCTCGGGCAGCGTGACGTACAGGACGCTGACCAGCAGCGGCGTTTCAACCGTCGGACAATAGGCCCGCAGGCTGCGGTCGATGTGCGGATTCACCCGAGACGCCGAGGCCAGCACCAGCGGGTTCAGATAGAAAGCGTTGCAGTCGGCATCAAGCAGTGTCGCCACATACGTTTCAAAGAACGGGAACTGCTCGATCACCCGGCCCATGCCGGCCCGGGTGAAGACCACCGAAAACCCCCGTGAGCCGACAAAATCGGCCGTCAGGTTGTTTGTCGCCAGGTATTTGCAGGCGAGGATCTGTTTCTTCAGGTCTTCCAGATAGACTGCGGAAACGGCTTGGGTGGTTTCGGAGAAAAAGGCCATCGTCGGCAGGCGTCCCGCTCGTGAAGTGCCGGGCATCGCGTGGATGCCGGCTGATGATATCGGACTCCGGATCATGATAGCGCCGGTGCGGGGCTCGGGAAAACATACCGGGACTGGCTGTAGCCCAGGCGGGGGACGAACAGGATGAGTGGACGCTTCGCGTTGACGGCGTCAAAGGCCGAGTTGGAAGCCTGGTTCGGGGTCACAGGTACCCCTGAAATGCCGGCCCGTTACAACATCGCCCCGCAACAGCCATTGGCGGTGATCCGCCGTCTCCCTGACTGGCCGGATCGGCATATGACCTTCATGCTCTGGGGCTTCCTCCCCGCCTGGACGGCCACACCCACCGAGGATCGCCTGATGACGAACGTGCGGCTGGAGACGGCCGCCGAAAAGCCGTCCTTTCGACTGGCCTACCGCCGGCGCCGCTGTCTGGTGCCGGCCACGGGGTTTTACGAATGGGTGGAGCGGCAAAACAGCGACACCAAAACCCCGTATTACTTTTCACCGGAAGCCGGGGGTCTGATCGCCATGGCGGCGTTGTGGGAGCACTGGCAGGGCGCCGACGGCAGCGAGTTGGAAACGGTCGCCCTGATGACCCGGGCCTCGACGGGTCCGTCGGCGGCGATCCATCCCCGCATGCCCCTGCTCTTGCAGCCCGGGCAGTTTGGTGTCTGGCTCGATCCCTGGCAGGACGATCCCAAAATCATCCAGGCCCTCATCGCCGCCACGCCCCGCCAAGCCATGGATATCCAGCCGATCAGCAACCGGGTGAATGATCCGACCAAGGACGACATCGGCTGTATCGCCCCGCTCGGAACGGTCTGAAGCCGGAACAGCCTATCCTGATGGCCGAGGGGCTTGCCGTGCAGCCCATGATGGGCAGCTGCAACAGTTGGCAATGACTGGGCAATACTCGCAGGCGTATACTGTGCGGGCGGTTAAATTTGCTTCGTAGCCCCTTCACACCAGGCTGACGACACGATCCGGAGATAGCCTTGTCCCAGACGTTGCGCCCCCGTTTTCCGGTTACGCCACCTACGGTCGTGCCCCTCTCCCTGACGGCCCTATGGTCGGACCGTGTCCTCGCCCACTTTGCCCCGGCCGATTCCGAGCTCAGCCTCCTTGCCCTGCTGCCCCTGCAGGCGACCCTGTCCCTGACGGGTGCGGATCTGGTGCTGGTCATCCAGGCCCTTGGCGACGCCCGCTCCGCCCTGGTGATGCCGATCGAGGCCGGCTGGTGGCCCAGTCTGCAGGCGGCCTTCCGGCCGCACGTGGTGGCCACCGGCCAGATCGCCATCGGGACCTGCCAGGTCCGCTTCGACTGGCAGGCAGCAGGTCTGACGCTGATCCTGACGCCCGTCACGGGTGCGATCACCCGGCTGGAGTTGCCCGACGGATTTGACCTCGGCCGGATTGGTGCGGGGCTGGCCCCGGTGGCTGCGGCATTGCTGGTCGCCATCGGCAGTGTCGAACCCGCCCTGGCCGGCAATTACGTCGTGAAACCGGGCGATTCGCTCTCGACGATCAGCGGCCGGTACCTCGGCTCGATCCACCAATGGCCCCGTCTGTTTGATGCCAATCGCCGGGTCGTGCGGCATGCAGACCAGTTGCAGCCCGGGATGGTCTTGCGACTGCCGGATGCCCCCAAGGCACCATCCTCAATCGTCGTCCGCTCTGGCGATACCCTGTTCAAGCTGGCCCGCCGGCATCTCGGCAACGGCGCCCGGTGGGGAGAGCTCTGGGCATCGATCAAGGGTCGGGTCGCCTCGCCCGAGAAACTGCCCATCGGTTTGACGATCCACCTGCCGCAGGGGCAGGCAACGACGGCGACACAGCCGGTCAAACCGGCACTGAAGGCCGCTCAGGCCCCCGTGGTGAAGCCGAGGCCGTCACCAAAGGCCTCTCAGGCGCCGGTGGTGAAACCGGCATCTGTACCAACGGCCAAGCCGGTCGTGAAACCGACGCCGGTTCCGCAGGCCACCCAGAAACCCGTCATGACACCCACGCCGATGGCGACGCTACCCCCGGTGGTCAAGGCAACGCCGACGCCGAAACCAGTCGTGCCCATGGCGACGCCGAAGCCGGTCGTGCC
>JACMPN010000583.1 GCA_014377495.1 Candidatus Sericytochromatia bacterium | reverse complement strand
TCGGGATCGTGGCGGGGATTGGGTGGCAGGAGGACGGGCTTGGCCAGGATGCGCCGAATGAGCGGGCCCTGGGCGACCGTGCGGGGCTGTGCTGCGGGGAGCTTTGCCAGAGGTTCCCAGCCAAAGCTCGCTTCGGGGAGGTGCCGGTCCTGCGGGACGGCCCGGACCACGCAGTCGTCCCCGAAGGTGGCCCGCAACCGGGCAAAGGCCCGATTGGCGGCGGCACGATCCCGCCGGGGGGCCTCGGCAAAAAGCTGCAACTGCTCCTGGGTCGCCGGCAGGCCATGGGCCAGCACCGTCACGCTGATGACGGGCTGAGTCAGCTTTAGGGCCTCCATGCGCAGCCGGACCAGCTCGATCAGCGGCGGGCTGACGAGGGTCGGCTCCGCCGGCCGGATGGCTGTCTCCCTGGATGTGCCGTCGTCGAGACCCAGAGTCACAATCAGCTCATGCAGTGCCTCGCCCTGTTGGGCCAGCCTGGCCAGCAATTGGTCGACCAGTTGTTTGATGACGAAAGCCAGCCGGGTCAGGTCCTCTTCCCGGTAGTCCAGCGCCAATTCGAGCCGGATAGGCTCAGTCGGCAGGGACGGCTGCAGGGGCTGATACAGGTCGCCGCTGGCGAAACGGTGCAGCCGGTGGGCTTCCGGACCAAAGCGGCGCAGGATGCCGGCCGCCGGCAGCCGCCGAAAATCCCCGACATGGCGCACACCAAGCTGCTGCAGGGCGTCCCGGGTCTTTGTCGGCAGGCCGATCAGGCTGAGGGGCACCCGCTGGACCAGGGCGTCTTCCCGGGCATGGTCGGCCAGGACCGTGGCCCGGCGGCCGTGCAGGGCTTTGGCGAGGGCATAGCTGCCGAAACGGCTGAAGCCGACCACCACGGCCGCCCGGTAGGGCAGCAGCGCCAAGGCGGCCCGGATGTCGTCCGCCCAGGCATCCAGGGAGGGAAAGACGACCTGCAGCCCGCTGGCATCCACCCAGAAGACGCCGGGCTCGTCGGCACAGGGCTCGACGCCGGGACTCCAGAGGCGCAGCTGGACGGTCAGCTCCTCGACCCCGGCGGCGATGGCGGCGGCACCCACCGGGGCGGCCCGCAGGTCGCGGGCCAGGGCCAGGGCCGCACCGTAGCGCATGCCGGGGAGGACTCCGGCGTCCCGGGCCTTGCCGTTCACCCAGCCGATCAGACCCTGCGGCTTGTCGGCATCGACCACGGCGACGGGCAGGCCGTGCCAGTCGGGATGGTGGCGGAGCAGCAGCTGCAGGGGCAGGGCCGGGACATCGACGCAGGCCAGCCGGGACGTCAACGCAGGCCTGCCGGGCCATGGCAAAGCTCTGTGTGGGACCAGCCCGGCGGCCGGCGCTTGTCCTTGAGGGCCCGCCACTCGCAGATGAAGGTGCCCGGCGCTTCACGCCGCCAGCGGGCCTCGCCGCGAACGGAGATCAGGGGGCTGACGGAGGGGGCCCCGGCGGGTCGGCCGCTGAGGCAGATGATCGCCAACCCGTGACTCTGGGCCAGACCGAGCAGGCGGCTGGCCTGGCGTTCGGGCAGACGATCGGCCGAGCCCAGATCCAGGATCAGCAGGCCAAAGGCGCCGGAGCGGGCGAGCTGGTCGGCGGCCCGGCCGATGGCGTCGATGGCAGGGACGCGCACGACGGCCAAAGCGGCGAGATCGACCCCGTGGGCGCTGACGTCCGCCGGAAAAAAGCTGCGGGCCCGGGTGGTGATCCAGGCGGCTGGCTCGGCGGCCCGCTGGGCTTCGAGGACGAGGGGAACGGCCAGGGTCATCCCGGCACTGGCACCGGTGCCGCAGATCTCCGCCAGCCGGCCGACCAGCTCAAGCAGCCGCCAGGCGGCGGGACCGTGGGTAAAGGTATGGGCCGTGGCTGATTGCAGGGAGGCGAGGCGACCGGTGAGCGACAGCATGATCGGCCTCCTAAGGGATTGTCTGGCTGCTTCCAGGCAATCCCTTGCAACAATGATGGTTTGTTTTTTACAACCCTAGTGGTGGTGGAAGCCGTCCAGATACCGCCGGACCTCGATCACCTTGCCGAGCAGGGTGACCTCGTCGGGTGGGGTGACGATAATGGGGGCAAAGGCGGGGTTTTCGGGGCAGAGCTCGATCCGGCCCCGCCGTCGGCGCAGGCGTTTGACGGTCGTCTCCTCGCCGATCAGGGCGACGACGATCTCCCCGGACTCGGCCGTGGCCTGCCGGTGGACGATGACGAGGTCGCCGTCCAGGATGCCCGCTCCTGTCATGCTGTCGCCCCGGACCCGCAAGGCAAACAGCCGATCCGCCTGACGGTGGCTGAGTCTGCCGTGATCGACCTCGACCGGCACGTAGCCCTCCCGGTCCTCGACGGCCTCGGTGAGCAGACCGGCCTGGACCCGGCCGAGCAGGGGGATGAAGGCGGCAGGCGTGCCTGCCCTTTCGCTCTCCGGCAGCCGGTAGGCCCGGGACTGGCCCGGCGCCTTGGTCAGGCGGCCCGTGACGACCAGGGCTTCGAGATGCTCCTGGGCGCTCTGCACGGCCCGGAAGCCGAGGGCCTCCTGGACCTCCCGCACCGTCGGCGGCGTCCCGGCCAGGACGCGCTGGCGGACGAAGTCGAACACCTTTTGGCGGGTCTCGCCCGGTAGTCGCCGCATCCGCTGCCCCCTGACACATCGGGGCCGCTTTTCGACAAGCCCTTGGTTGATCATTCCCATCTAACCAGACAAACGTCTGGTTCGTCAAACGGCAGAAAGGCCCACGTCCCCGCGTGGGGCGGACGTGGGCCTTTCTGCCGGCGTTAGACCGGCGATGACTTAGGTTTTGTCTTTCTTCTCGCTCTCGGCGGCCGCCTCTTTGCCTTTTTCGATCAAATCTTTGACTTTTTGGCCGCCTTTGTGGCCGATCTGGGAATAGAAGTCTCTGGGGAGCTCGCCGCTTTCGACTTCTCGCTTGGTGGCCTCGCCGCCCTTATGGCCGCCGATTTCACCACCTTTATGGCCGATCTGGGAATAGAAGTCCTTGGGCAGTTGACCGCTCTCGACTTCCCGCTTGGTGGTTTCGCCACCCTTTTGGCCGCCTTTATGCCCGATCCGGGAATAGAAATCCTTGGGCAGTTCGCCACTCTCGACTTCCCGCTTGGTCGCTTCACCGCCCTTTTGGCCGGCCTCACGGACGGTCATGTCCGGGGATTTTCTCTCTTTGGGCGCTTGGCCTTTTTTCTCTGTCACGCTCATCCCTCCTGGTGGAACCGGTAGTGTTGCGGCCCCATTGTGACATCGGCTTGGCTAGGGCCAAAGCGGCATGGGGCCGTGCATTCCCGGCTGTCGCTGCGGCGCCGGCAGTCACCGGACCGTTCGGGGCCAAGTGGCCATCGGCGCCCTTGCCTACTCGCCCAATGCGCCTTGCCGGCGGGTGCCCGTCATGGTTCAGTGGCAGACAAGTCCAGCCCTCGCCGCATCGACAGGATCTCATGACGCCCGTTGCCGACATGTCCGGCCAGTCCGCCTTTCCCTGCCGGCTGATCCACGATCCGGCGGGGGCCGGGCGGCGCCTGCAGTTCTGGAAAGATCTGATCAGTCCGCTCGGCTGCTGGCTCTGGGGCGGTGAGGTGCGGGATTGGGCGCGCCTGCCCGTGGGGCCCGTCATCGTCGTTGCCAATCACCTCAGCACCTTCGACACCCTGCTGCTGGGCTGGGCCATGCCCCGTCCGGCGGCTTTTATGGCCAAGTCCGAGATCATCGAGTGGCCGGTCGTGGGGGCAGAGGCCGTCCGGGTGGGCGGGTTCCCGGCCCGGCGGGGACGAGGCGACCAGACGGCCTACCTCACATCCCTGGCCGTCCTCGATGCCGGCCATCCCGTCGTTCTCCATCCGGAAGGGTCCCGCAGTCCGGACGGCCGCTTCGGCATGCAGCGCCTCCGGTCCGGCGCCGCCCGCATCGCCCTGGCCCGGCCCGTGCCGATCCAGCCGGTGGCGCTGTTCGGGACGGACGGGATGATGCCCAGGGGCCGGTTCACCCCCGGCCGGGGCACCGTGTCGGCCCAGTTCGGCGAGCCCATCCGGCCGGAAGCCTACCTGACGCCGGAGGACTGGCCCTTGGCCGACCGCATCCGGGCTGTCAACGTCACCATCGACCGGGCCATCCGCAGCCTGCTGCCGCCCCATCTGCAGACCGAGGGGCCGACCCCCGGGCTGGAGACGGCGCCTGTCGGATAATTCAGGTGACGGCGTGTGGTGCGGCGAGGGTCAACTGCCGCCGTTGTCCGATCGACCAGAAGATGCCCACGTGCAGGGCCACGGCAGCCAGGCAGATGATCTGGTAGCTCGTCAGGGTCCCCCAGAACCAAGAGCCCCGGGCGACGTCGGCCCGGAAGAACTCCACCGTCACCCGGACGGCGGCGTAGCCGATCCAGGCCGTCAGCAGGATCCGGCCTTCGGGGGCCTTTTTGCGGATCAGGTACAGCAGGACCAACCACAACGCCCCGACTCCCAGGCTCATGTACAGCGGGGTCGGATGCAGGGCCAGGCCGTGGGCGGCGAGGGTGCCGGCGTGATCCGGCGGGTACTGGAAGCCCCAGGGCATCGTCGTGGGCTGGCCGTAGCAGCAGCCCGCCAGCAGACAGCCGATGCGGCCGATCGGCGAACCGGTCGCTGCCGCAAACGCCGCTGCATCGAGCATGGCCAAGGGGCGGGCCTTGAGTCGCCAGGCCAACAGGACGAGGGCGATCTCGGCAAAGACGAAAACCCCCGTGTCGGTCATGCCGGACAGGCCGTCACGAAAGGCGGCCGACGACTGGTCGAGGCTGCTCCAGTAGACGAGACCCGACATCAGGTGGGTGCCGGCCCCGCCGCCGACGAGGGTGGCCCCGACCATCCATGGGATCAGCTTGGGATCAAGGCCACGGCGTGATGCCGCCCAGTTCACGGCCCCATAGGCACCCAACACCCCGAGCAGCAGGAAGAACAGGAATCCTGTGACGGGGTGGTTTCCCAGGGTGAACAGGATCGGGTGCACTGGCGACCTCTTCCGGGCGGCCCGGTCTGCCGGCTACGGCATGATCCGGCGCAGGTATTGGGTGAGGCCGCCACCGTCAGCCCCGATCGAGGTGCAGAAAAGCACGCCCCGACTGGTGACCGCCGGCTGCACCGGCAGCCGGAAGTCCGTCACTGCCAGGTCCAGGGGGGCGCCTGTCAGTGAGGTGACACCCGTCGTTCCCACCGGGTCCGCCGGTCCGTTGCCCGCCACGGTGAAGTGATCGGTGGTAGGGCCGCCGCTGGGGACGAGCTTGATTTCATTGGAGCCCGTCTGGGTGAAATAGAGGTTCCCGGCCCGATCCGCAGTGAAGCCGCTGATGTTGTTCGCCGTCACGCAGGTCGTGAGCGTGGGGGGGCCGCCGAAGGACGCCTCCCAGACGAAGTACTCACCGTTCCGCTTCTGGCGGCTGATGTTGGTCCCGTTGGAGACGAAGGCGTTGCCGAAGGCATCGGTCGCCAGCATCGTCGTCCCGGTGACGGAAGGCATCGTCTGTTTTGCCTGATAGGTGCCGCCCTGGAGCGTTGAATAGGCAATCGCCCCAGCCTCGATCCACAGGAGGTCCTTGAATTCATCAACGGCCAGCAGGGTGACGCCCGTCGTGGTGATCAGGGTCGTATCGGTATCGTAGAGCGGGGGACGCCGCACCTTGATATCGGTGCCCGTGGAGTAATAGACGTTGCCGGCCCCGTCCGTGACAAACCCCGTCGGGGCGCCACCTGCGGTGAACAGGGTGGATGCGGCATAGCTGTTGGTGGCGTCGAGCTTGATCACGGCGTTGGCCGCCCCGACGTAATAGACGTTGGCCACATCGTCGACGGTCATCGGCAACGAGGCGACCGGCGTGACGGCGCTCGTCGTGGGGGTGGTCAGCGTGACGGCTGCCATCGTGGCGTTGAAGGGCGCCTGAACGGCGCCGGCGGCGTTGGCCGCCCCGGCGAACCGTTGCACCGGGAGCGCCTTTTTGGGGGTGTCCTGGCCACTGAAGAGCCAGAGCTCATGCGTGGGGCCGGTCTTCGCTCCGGGTTGCACGGTGTTCATGTCCTGGGCAATGCCGTTGGTCGTTTTCAGCGGCGAGTTCGCCGTCTGCTTGGAGTCGTTGTTGATCAGCATCCATTTGTAGCGATCGAACGTCACGCCCGCCACCGTCGCATTGGTGAGGAGGCTGCTGCTGGCATCCGTGCTGGCCGTTCCGACCGACAGCGAAATGCCTTTGATCAACTCCGTCCCGGCACTGTACGTGGCGACACCACCGGCAATGGCGACGGTCCTTACCCCCGAAGGGTCCGTCATGCCGCTGGTGATGGCGGCGCCGGTCGGGTCAAAGGCCACGACCTCGATCGTATAGCCCGTCCCGGGCGGGACGCCCGTGAACGTGCCGGTCAGGATCGGCAGGGTGATGGTCATCGGATTGACCAGTGTCGGCGAGACGACCGTCGTCACGCCACTCTTGAGCGTGACCAAGACCGTGGCCACGTCGGCGAAGGTCTTGGGCAGGGCCTGCACCGACAGGCCGGGTGCCCCGATCCTGACCCTGACGTTGGCAGAGCCGGCTACGGGCGTGGCTGACACCCCGGGCAGCAGGGCCGCTGAGCGCACGTGCGGCATCTGGCAACTGGTGCCGCATGCCAACACGAGGGTCAGCAGGAGCGTTTTGGAACGCAGGGGCATCAGCATCTCTCCTGGTCGACGATCGGTCTGATTAGGGCAAGGTGGCGTGGGGAAAGGAGGCGCCGGGACTGCCCCGGGTGACGATCACCCTGCCGGTGACGGGGCCGGCATTGGGCACGGCCGTAGGGGCTGCCGCACCACCACCGCCACCACCGGTATTGGGCAGGATGACGAGGGGCGGGGTGTCCGTGGCGGTGGCGCTGGGCGTCGGCGTCGGTGAATCGGAGGGCGACGGCGAGGGGGACGGCGACTCAGACGGAGAAGGCGACGGAGAAGGCGACGGGGAGGGCGAAGGCAACACCCGCACGACGTACCTGACCCGGTTGGGGTTATTGGCCTGACGGGGCCGGCTGATGCTCTGGTAGTAGTTGCCGGCGACATCGGTCCCCATGTTCCAGGTGCCGTAATCCACATCGCCGAAACCACTGAACGTGATCTGGCCGTTGCTGTCACTGATCCCATTGCTGGTCATGCCGGCGATCCTGTTGGTATCGGAACTCCAGGACAGGGTGCCCCCGATACCCATCACCGGGTTGTTGGCGGCGTCCACGTAAGTAATGATCACGACGACACCCTGCAACTGATCAAGCGGTGTGCCGGCGGGAGCAGGGGCCACCACGGTGGCTGGCGGGGCGTGTCCGTCGCAGCTGTCGCCGCGTGTGACAAAGAAGATCCCGCCCAGGAGCACGGTGACTATGGCGAGATGTTGCACACGTGATCGCACCATAGGTCCTCTTTACTGCATGTCTGCAGCAACTAAATGGAAAAGCCGTTGAACCGCCCATGTCAAGCGGCCTTAAGCAAGTATCACATGGACATGTCGGAATTCGCAGTAATTGCCGTCACGCGTGCACC
>JACMPN010000582.1 GCA_014377495.1 Candidatus Sericytochromatia bacterium | reverse complement strand
GGAGCCGGGGCGGGACTGCCGCCGCTGGCGAAGAAGGCCACCTATAAAGTCGGGTTCTCGCAGGTGGAAAGCAACAATCCGTGGCGCATCGCTGAAACCAAAAGCATGCGCGATGAAGCCGCCAAGCGCGGTGTCCAGGTGAACGTCATCGTCCCCGCCGTCAGCGATGTCGGTCTCGTCAAAGCGGCGACCCGCCACCACTTTCACGGCTTGGCCGAGGCCGGTGCGCACATCTACCTGTACAAGGACCGCATGGTCCACACCAAGGCGATGACCGTCGACGGCGTCTGGGGCACCATCGGTTCCTGCAATGCCGACAACCTTTCGCTGCGGGTCAACCGTGAAATGAACGTCACCCTGGACGACCCGGCTGCCGTGGCGCAGATCAACGACGGCCTGTTCAAGACGGACTTCGCCAACTCCGTCCGTGTGGACAAGCCGAAAATGTCCTGGCAGGAGAGCCTCTCGACCTGGGCGGCCCGCAAAATCAACAACCAACTCTAACGCCTGAAGGGGATGCTCACCCGAGCGTCCCCTTAAAATGGGCAAGGACGCCGCCACGCAGGCCGGGTTGTGGCCGCGGTACAGGCAACGATTGACCGGTGCCGGCCAGGACGAGGTGACGCATGGCGACTGATTCCCCGGGCTCCGCCGGACAGACCCCGCCTTTGGCCCTGCACGTGGGGTGTGGCGAGCGCCATGTCCCGGGGTTCGTTCACATTGACATCCGGCCGCTGCCCCGTCTGGACTATGTCCACCCCATCGACGATTTGCCGATGTTTGCTGATGATTCCGTGGATTTGATCTATAATTGCCACGTTTTGGAGCATTTTGGCCGCCAGGAGACCCAGCGTCCGTTGCGGGAGTGGTTCCGGATCCTGAAGCCGGGAGGCGTGCTGCGGACGGCGGTGCCGGATCTGGCCGCCTGTTTCGAGGTCTATCGGGAGACGGGCGACCTGAACCTGATTCACGGCTTGCTCTATGGCCGGCAGGACTACTTTGAGAATACGCATTTCATCGGATTCGACTGGGCCTATCTCAAGGGCCAGCTCGAACAGGCGGGTTTTGCCGCCGTCAGGCGCTACGATTACCGGGAGACGGTCCACAAGGACCATGACGATTACTCCCAGGCCTATCTGCTGGGACGGCTCGTCAGCCTGAATGTGGAGGCGACCAAGCCCTGAGGGCGGGGATCGGCGTCCCAAGGCACGAGGGAGTCACGTGGTGGAAGGTAAAGAGTTGGCGGCCACAGCCGTCAATCAACGGCCCAGCCTGCTGGCGCTCGTCCTGGGTTTCGGCTGGGTGGGGGTGACGGCCTTCGGCGGCAATATCCACACGCACCTGTCGCAGCTGTGTCTGTCCCGGGGCTGGCTGACGGAAGGCGAGTTTCTGACGGCGTTCAGCTGGTGCCAGAATCTGCCCGGGCCCAACGCCACCAACCTGTCCGCCTATCTGGGTTACCGCTTCGGCGGGGCGATCGGCGCCATGCTCGCCACCCTGGCCCTGGTCACGCCCGGCATGATCGGAGTCTTCCTCATTGCCGGTCTGCTCGCCCACCTGCCGACGGTGGTGGTCCATGGGGCGCTCACCGCCGTGGCTGCGGCGGGCGTCGGTCTGCTCGTGGGCACGACGGGCCATTTTGCCAAAGCGGCGCTCGACGACCGGCTGAGCATCCTCGTCGCCTGTCTCGTGTTTGTCGCTGTGGCCTGGGGGCATATCCCCACGCCACTGGTCATCGGCCTGGCCCTGCCGCTCGTCTGGCGACGGAAAACGGATTGATGATCGTCCTCGTCGAGCTATTTCTGACGTTTGCCTATCTGGCCCTGATCAGCATTGGTGGGGCGATGACTGTCGTGCCCGAGATGGAACGCCTGGTGGTCACCGTGCACCACTGGCAGAGCCACCAGGCCTTCATCGAAGCCTATGCCCTGGGCCAGTTTGCGCCAGGTCCGAACATGCTCTTCGTCTTCGTTATCGGCAGACAGGTCGCAGGTTGGCCCGGGGCAATGGCGGCAGGGCTGGGTATGTTCGCTCCCACATCACTGCTGTTGGCCGGTGTGGCCTGGCTGTCCGGGCGCCCGCAACCACCCGGCTGGATCATGCGCCTCCAGACCGTGATGCACCCGATCACCATCGGGCTGATGGCTGCTGCCGGCTGGACGTTGGGCGTCGGCAGTATCCAGGACGGACTGCTGGTCGGCATCGCCGTCGCGGCTGCCCTGCTCACCGCCACAAGGCGCCTGGCGCCGGCTCCAGTGGTCTTGGGCGCCGGCCTGATCGGGGCGCTGGCCGCTTGGGGCTTGCCGTCTTGAGGGCTGGGCGGGAGAACTGCCGCCGCCGCCCGCCGATCCCATGACCGGGGATAACTGGCTGGGCGAGACGCCGACACAGGAACTTGGTTTGGCGTAAACCGCTGCTGATGGCCTGGCTAGACGCCAAAAAGGAGCCCATCAATAGGCTCCTTTTTGTTTCGCTGACGGGAAGCTTCCCCGAAAGTCGCTTAGTCCTTGGCGCCGCCACCGAACAGCGAGCCGAGGACGGCGGCGGCACCACCGGCGGCGGCGGCCGATCCGGCATTGCTCGAGCTGGGCGTGGGCAGCATGCCCTGGATCCAGCCGCTGAAGGCCTGCGGGTTGCGGGTCTGCAGCCAGACCTCACCGGGACCGGTGAACTCCATGACCAGACCTTCGCCCGTGGTGGCGCTGGTCAGGGCCCGCTTAAGGAAACCACCGTCGGAGCCGGCCATGCGGGTCGTCATCTGCATGCCCTCCTCGTAGGCGACCATGTGGCCGCTATCGACGATGTAGCGCTCTCCCGGGGCCAGGGCCCTGCGGTGGATGGCACCGAAGCTGGTGATGAAGGCCGTCCCGGAGCCCGAGATGCGCAGGAAGAAGAGCCCCTCGCCGCCAATCAGGCCTTTCAGTCCGGCAAACTGGGTGTCGATCTCGACGCCGGGGCCGCTGGCCAGGTAGCTGCCGCGCTGGACGAGCAGGGGCTTGCCGGTGATGTCCACGGCGGTGATGTCGCCGGGGACGGCGGGCGCCAACGTCACTTCACCGCCCTTGGACGGGGCACTGACGGTGGTGATGAAGAAGCTTTCGCCGCCGAGCACGCTGC
>JACMPN010000581.1 GCA_014377495.1 Candidatus Sericytochromatia bacterium | reverse complement strand
GATGCCGAAACCGTGGGCGTCGGGGTAGGCGTTGGGGTCGTCGCGGCAGATGCCGAAACCGTGGGCGTTGGGGTGGGCGTCGCCGTGGCTCCGGGGACAGGGGTCGTCGTGGGCGTTGGGGCGGGCGTCGCCGCTGCGCCTGGGACAGGGATCGCCGTAGCGCCTGGGACGGGGATCGCCGTGGCTCCCGGGACTGGGGTCACAGCCGGACTGGAGTTGGGACTCGGGGCGAGAGGCGTCGTACCCGGGCGCTGGGAGATCAACTGGCCGATGATCGATCCGCCTTGACCGACCGTGGGCAACGCAGAAGGCGTGGCAGCGGACGGGCCGACCCCACGGCTGATACGGACGGTGCCGGGATCGGTCACCCGACGCACCGAAACGCTACCGAGGGATGATCCGTCGCATGCGCAGGCCGTAACCGCGATGAGCGCGACAGCGACTTTGCCGAGGCTCGGCAACGGGCTCATCAGCGGACCAAATTGAGGACTGCGTCGATATTCGTCTGGCCGATCTGCAGCACCTTCGTCAGGGCTGAAAACAGCTTTTGGGCCAAGCTCAGCTCCGGCACGCTTTGGGTCATGCTGGCATTGCTGGCCTCAAGGCTCTTGGTGAGGATCGAAGCCCCGGCGAGCGTGCCGAGACCCGTGGTGGCGCCAGCGTAATTGTAGACTGTGGAACCGTACAGCGTATATTGCATCTGCTGCGGGTCCACAACGGTAACCAATGAGCCACCGCCTGCAGCGGTAAAACTGGATAGCAGAACATCGTAGGTGTTGGGCGGCGTACCGCCCTTGGAATCGTCCCAGACGAGCTCATTGCTCGCCGCATCGTACAAATAGAGGGCGGATCCATGCACGAGATACCCCAGAGTATCCGTATGGAATTCCCCGTCCCGGGTGAAGAGATCGGTTCCCGTTCCGGCGACGTTGTTCAGGACGAAAAAACCTTGTCCTTGGATGGCCAGATGGGTGATCTCTGTACTGCCGATGACCGCTCCCTGGCCCCAATCAACGACCGTATTGACGGTGGTCAGCCCGGGTTCGGGGAACTGCAGTGGTGTCGTGCGCAGGTTGCCGACACGTGCAACTGTCGCATTGGAGCCGCCGAACTTGAGGCGCGACGATTTGTACGCCGTGCGGACACCGCCATTGATATTGGCGTTGATCACGTCGATCCAGGCGTCCACGGCCTTCAGTGATTCGATAACGGTACGGTCGCTAGACATGCACAACCAATTATGCGCCGGGTTAGTCGGGACTGATTGCAAACCGCCCACAGAGATCGCAACAAGGCAGTCTGCAGCCCACCGGCGCGCACTAAGCTTCGAGTGCCGCGGTTTCACAGCGGTTTCCCAGCCCCGGCGATGGCCGAGCGGCGCTGTCAAACGGGACTGGGAAAAAAGTCCGGTCGAAACGCCCACACGCACACGATACCAGCCTGCTGTCGGTCAACGTGATCATTGACAAAATTCCGTCCTCTACCTACACCTCGGGGGCGCCATAGACGATCCACGTCGCAAACGTTTCCGAGACTTTGAGGTTGCGGCCGACGTAATTGCCGGGATAGGCCCGCACGTAGCCGAGGAAACCCTGCAGATCCTCCTCGGTGGCGTTCATCAACACCAGACCGAGCGGCAGCCCCGCGTATCGGCCCTCGGTGGCCGGCGGGATGCCGTTCGCCCGCTCGGCGCACTCGCGAATGGCGATCATCGCTTTTTCGTTGGCGATGGGATCGACGACCAGCGGACTGGCGGCGTAACGGGACTTTTTCTGGCCTTCAAAGTTGTAAAGC
Source organism: Candidatus Sericytochromatia bacterium (assembly GCA_014377495.1). Taxonomy (GTDB): domain Bacteria; phylum Cyanobacteriota; class Sericytochromatia; order JACMPN01; family JACMPN01; genus JACMPN01. The sequence continues at coordinate 1,350 of JACMPN010000581.1, read as the reverse complement.
GGCACGTCCTGATTGTCGGTGAACTGCACATTGAAGGCAAAGAGGTCACAAAAGCTGACCTGGCGCTCGGGCAGCGGCGGCGCTTCGCCCTCGGCCAGCGGCATGGCCACCTTGGGCGGGGCAAAGAGCCAGGCGTTGGCCTGCTGCATCAGTTGTTCCCAGAGCATGCCAGCCTGGGAAGCCCCGTCGAGGATGAAGTCCATCCGCTGGCCCATCATTTTCAGGGGGGCCATGGCTTTTTCACGGACATCCTGCAACCGCTCGGAAAACGGGGCCAGCAATTCGTCGAACCGATCGCGGGCGACGAAGCGGCCCTTTTTCGTCTTGGGACGCTTTGTCTTGCCGTCTTCAGAGTCGCTGGCGATGAGCTTGCCCTTGTCGAAGGGGTCCCGCCAGAATTGGCGCGCTGCGTCTGGCTCCTCACCCCGCGCTTGGGCGGAATGGAGCGTCAGTGTACTGGTCATGCGGAAGGGACGGTTCTCGTCCCTCACCTCATCGTCGTACTGTCCGGCCATAGCCTCCACAGACCCAACTTTGGCCCATTTCAAACCATCGGCCCGAACCGGCACCTCATCATCCCTGCGGATCGGGCCCAGTCTCGCTACAATGCTCCTAATCCCGGCAGCACGAGCAGCGGTGCAAATTCACTCGGCCGACGTCCCGATCCCGGGTCTCGGCACCACAGATGGGGGGCGATTCCCGTTTCATTCACCTGGCAAAGTTTCCTCGACGAGGTCGCCCGCCTGCTCACGGTCATTCCCGCCGGCAGTGCGGACGCCGCCCTACAACTGGACATCGGCCTGTCCCATCTGATGATGCGGGCCAATCGGCTCGGCCAATTGCTTCTCGACGAGGACGCCGTCACCCCGGATCAGCTCGCCGAAGCCCTGACCGCCAGCGAAGGCACCGGCCAGCAGCTGGGCCACACGCTCGTCCACCTGAACATGATCAGCCCCAAGCGTCTGGCCGCCATCCTGCACGAGCAGCACGAGCGCAACCGCATGGGTCAGCTGCTGCTGAATCTCGGCATGCTCACCGTCGCCCAGCTCAGCGAGGCCCTGAAGATCCAGGAGAGTGCCGGCGGACGCCTGGGCGAGATCCTGATCACCCACGGATTTATCCAGCGTGAGCAGATGCACGCCATCCTCAAGGCCAAGCGGGACAGCTTGCTCCTCGGTCAGCTCCTGGTCAGCGCCGGCCACATCACCGATGCCCAGCTCCAGATGGCGATGAAGGAACAGGCCGACACCTCCCAACTGCTCGGCAACATCCTCGTTCAACGGGGCTTTTGTCAGGAAATCACCCTCAAATCCGCTCTGCGCCGGCAAGGCTACCTCAACCGCGTCGGCG
>JACMPN010000580.1 GCA_014377495.1 Candidatus Sericytochromatia bacterium | reverse complement strand
GAGACCGAGCCTGGCGCCGTAGGGCAATGCCAGGCAAGGCACAGTGACGACGCGTACGGGGTAGTCCGGTGAGAAACTGTAACGCAGTCCTGGCGCAGCCATGCGGTGCCAGGCGACCGATCGTTGATTGAGATAGTCTCTTAGGTCACAGGACAGTCTGTTGGCGTCAGGCTTTGATGGCCAGGGCAAGACGCTGCCGGGGCACGTCCACCTCCAGGACTTCCACCTGCACCTGATCGCCGACCGAAATGACGTCCAACGGATGGCGCACCCGGCCGGCACCCAGACGTGACTTGTGGATCAGACCTGCCACTTTCACGCCGACATCCACGAAGGCGCCGAAGTCGACCACGTTGCGGACCACGCCATGCAGGACCATGCCGGCGGTTAACTCTTCCAGACGCATCACGCCGTGCCGAATCGGAGGTGGGGGCAACCCGTCACGGGGATCGCGGCCGGGCTTTTCCAGGTTGTCCACGATCTGATGCAGGGTCGGCACACCGACGCCCATCGCCGTAGCCACACTGCCCCAGTCCGGATGGGCCTGGCGCCATGCCGCGACCTGCGTTGACAGTGCGACATCGTCCGGCCGCCATTGACGTTGTTTGAGCCACGTCCGCACGGCATCGTAGGACTCGGGATGGATGGCCGTGCGATCCAGCGGTTCGTCGCCACCCAGGATGCGGAGGAAGCCGGCACATTGGGTGAACGTCACGTCGCCCAGACCCTTGACCTTGCGCAGGGCCTGACGATGACGGAAGGGACCATGCTGCAGGCGATGCTGCACGACGGCCCCGGCCACCCGGGGACTCAGGCCCGCCACCCGCTGCAACAAGGCAGCCGAGGCCGAGTTCACTTCCACACCGACGGCATTGACGACGCTTTCGACAACCTCGTCCAACGCCCCCTGCAGCGCCTTTTGATCAACGTCGTGCTGGTACTGGCCGATGCCGATGCTTTTCACGTCGATCTTGACCAGTTCCGCCAGCGGATCCTGCAGGCGCCGGGCCAGGGAGATCGTCCCCCGCTGCGTGGCCTCCAGGTCCGGAAACTCCGTGCTCGCCTCGGGCGACGCCGACCACACGGATGCACCCGCTTCGTCGACCACGACAAAACCGAGCGACAAACCGGCTTCCGCCAGCCACTCCGCCACGAAGATCTCCGTTTCCCGCCCCGCCGTGCCGTTGCCGATGGCAATCAGGGTCACCGCATGCCGCCGGGCGATCTCTGTCAACGTCTTGCGAGCCGCCGCCACCTGCTGTTGCGGCTGGTGCGGGTAGATGGCGATCCCGTCCATCAGGGGCTTGCCGAACGGGTCGACGACGACCACTTTGCAACCCGTGCGGAACCCGGGATCGATCGCCAACACGGTCTGACCACGCAGTGGCGGCTGGAGGAGCAGGCGCCGCAGATTGGCCTTGAACACCTCGATGGCATGGGCTTCTGCCCTGTCACTCAGTTCCTGCCGCAGTTCCCGGATGATCGCCGGCGACAACAACCGCTTATAGCCGTCCCGCAGGGCCGACCGGACCTGCTCGATGACGGGCTCCGCCGCCCGGGCCGGGAACATCAGCCGCTCCATCTGGGCGAGGATCTCCGCATCCGGCAGTTCCAGATGGGCGTTCAGTGCTTTCAGGGCTTCGCCCCGATTCACGGCCAGGACCCGGTGCGGGGCCGCCTGGGCCACCCGTTCCCGGTAATCGTAATAGGTGCGGAAACGCTCCTGGGGATCGTCACCACCCTTGACTGCCACCAATTCGCCCGCCAATCGGCCGCGGGTCCGGGCGAACTGGCGCAGATCGGCCCGCTCGGATGCCTGCTCGGCAATGATGTCGCGGGCCCCTGCCAGAGCCGCCTCCGGCGTGGCCACCCCTTTGTCGGCACTGACAAAGCGGGAGGCTTCCCGTAACGGATCACCGTTCTGACCTGGTTGCAGGATCCAGGCGGCGAGTGGCGTCAGCCCTTGTTCTTTGGCGACGCTGGCCTTCGTCCGCCGTTTTGGCCGAAAGGGCAGATAGAGATCCTCCAGGACCTGCAGGCTGTCGGCGCCCTGCACACGATCGAGCAGCACCGGATCACTGATCCCCTGCTCCGCCAGGCTGGCCAGGATCGTCTCCCGCCGTTGCTGCAGGTTGGCGTAGTGATTCACGGATTTCTCGATCGCCCGCAACACGGTTTCGTCGGCTCCCCCGGTGACTTCCAGACGGTAACGGGCAAGAAAGGGGATCGTGTTGCCGGCCGCCAGCAACTCGGCCACTGTGGCCACCTGTGCAGGTGTGACGTTGAGCTCGCGGGCGATGCGGATGTGGGTGGCGGATGGGACCAACATGGGTTCAGCTCCTAAAAAATCACTTCACCTGGCCCCTGCACGGCATGCAGGAGCTGGTTAAAGGCCACGAGGGTCGGCGTCGGCGCCGTGAGGCGCAGCTCGCTGACGGCGACGTTGTCGTGGCGGTAGGACCACGGGGTTTCTGTGCCCTGCAAACCGGACATCACATGGGTGAGCAGGGCATTCAGCACGCCGCCGTGACAGACCACGGCCGCCCGTTGGCCGGGATGGGCGTCGACGATCGCCTGAGTCGCTTCCCAGATCCGACCGAGGAACGCGGCGATCGGTTCCCAACCGGGGATGTACTCCCGATGGCGGGGGTGAGGATTGGCGGCCTCTGCCGTCCGGTACGCAGCGATCGCCTCGGGAAACAGAGCCTCGGCCTCGGGCCAGGTGCGGCCTGTGAGGGCACCCGTGTGGACCTCCCGCAGTCCCGGCATGGCCCGTGGCACCAGACCGTGCGGCCGTCCGATGGCCAAAGCCGTGGCGTAAGCCCGGTTGAGCGGGCTACTGTAGAGGGCGTCGATCTGCTGTTCAGCCAGACGTTCAGCCGTCGCCTCTGCCTGCAGGTAGCCCAGCGGGCTCAGGGGGATGTCCAGCCATCCCTGGGCTCGTCCCTCGGCGTTATAGGGTGTCTGGCCATGGCGGATGAGGAGAAGGCACGCACCATTCAGGGGCAGGGGATGATCCAGTAACGACACGGTCAGGCCTTCCATCAACGCCAATGCAATTCCGACTCATTCAGGGTACCAGCCCCGTCAGGGCGTGCGCATGTCGGCAAACACCGAGCCCGAACCCGCTCGCAGCGACCGGCGACAGTTATCACGTTGCGGCCCGCCGCCACAGGATGGGAGAATACAGCCCATGGGTAAAAAAGGTTTCGGATTTCACCATCTCCTCGTCCTCCTGGCACTGCCGGCCCTGGGCTTGGCCGGTTGCGATGACGCCGGTAACGATCATGCGCTGGTCCTATGGCACGCGTGGAGCGGCAGTGAGCAGGCGGCCCTCAAAGGGATCATCCGCCAGTTCGAAGTCAGTCATCCCGGCATCAGCGTCACGGCGCTGCCTGTGCCCTACAACCAACTACGCAACAAGTTCCTGACGGCCGCTGCGGCGAACGGCGGGCCGGACCTCGTCATCGGCAACGTCGATTGGCTCGGTGAATTGCACGCCGCCCAAGTGATCCGGCCGCTGACGCACTGGCTGACGCCGGAACGCCGTAAGCAGCTCTTACCGACTGCGGTTGCCGCCATGGCCATCGGCAGCGAGACTTACGCCATCCCCGAGTCGCTCGAGTCGCTCGCCCTTTATTACAACAAAGCCCTCCTACCCGTGGCGCCAACGAGCATGGAGACGCTCTTTCGGGCCCCGATGCCGCCTGATGTGAAGCGACTGGCGATCCGGACCAGCTTCTTCTTCACCGCCCCGTGGTACCTCGGCTATGGCGGCCACATCTTTGACACACGGGGCCAGGTCGACATGACGGGGCCAGCCGGAACGGATTTCCTCGTCTGGATGAACAAACTCCTCAAGTCCCCCGGTGTCGGCGGCAAGGACGATTACAGCTACATGGACGGCCTCTTCCGTGAGGGCAAGGCGGCAGCCATCATCAACGGTCCGTGGGCACTGGCCGACTACCAGAAGGCCATGGGCAAGAACCTCGGTCTCGCCCTGCTGCCGACGATGCCGGGCGGTATTGCCGCCCGACCCTTCGTCGGCCTGAAATGCCTGATCGCCAACGACAACACGCCCAAGAGCCGCCGCCCGCTCGTCGATGCCTTCCTGGACACGATGAGCTTGCCGGACAGTGCCCTGGCTCTGTCGGCGGCCGGTCACATCCCGGTTCAGCCCGCCCTGTCGGACCGCTTGCCCGAGGCCCAGCGGGTTTTCTTGGCGCAGGCCGGCCACGGTGAGCCACTGCCGAACCTCGCAGCCATGGGCATGGTCTGGGAGCCGATGGACAAGGCCATTGCGGCTGTCACCCAACAAGGCAGCGACCCCGCGCAGACGATGGCGGAGACGACCGCCCTGATCAAGGCCCGGACCGCCAAAGGACACGGCTCATGAACCAATCCCGGATGGCGTATGTCTACATTCTCCCGGCCGCCCTGATCATGGCGGCCCTGACCGCTTATCCGCTGTTCTACGGCGTGTGGATGGCCTTCACCGATTTCGGCATCCAGCACATCCGGCATCAGAACCCGAATTTTGTCGGCATTCAGAACTTCGTCGACATCCTGACGGGTGCCCCCTATCTCAGCTTCAGCATGTGGAAGATCCTGGGCTTCAACCTGTTGTGGACGATCAGCAACATTACCTTCCACGTCATTCTCGGCGTCGGCCTGGCGCTCGCCGTCAACCACCCGGGTATCCGGTTCAAGAAGTTTTACCGGATGGCCCTGATCCTACCCTGGGCCGTGCCCACCTACGTCACTGCCCTCGTCTGGAAAAACATGTTCGACGAGCAGTTCGGAGCGATCAACCAATTGCTCAGCGTCTTCGGTGGCACACCCGTCGCCTGGCTGCAGCAGTATCCCCACGCCTTTTACGCCGTCCTGATGACCAACATCTGGCTGGGCTTCCCGTTCATGATGATGGTGGCGTCCGGCGCCCTGCAGAGCATCCCCAGTGAGATGTACGAAGCTGCGTCGCTGGACGGCGCCACGGCCTGGGATCGGCTGATCTCCGTGACGATCCCGATGCTCCGTCCGGCGATGAGCCCAGCGATCATCCTGGGAACGGTGTGGACGTTCAACAACTTCAACGTCATCTACTTCATCACGGCCGGTGGCCCCCTCGGCCAAACGGAGATCCTGGTCACCCAGGCCTATCGCCTGGTGAACCCCATGGGCCTCTACGGTGTGGCTGCGGCCTTTGCCGTGGTCATCTTCGTCATCCTGGCGCTGTTGAACCAGGCAGCGAAGCGCTGGCTGCCGACCGAGTAATCGGTTTGATTTGAAAAATCGCAGGTAGTCCCAAACGCACGTCGAGGCGGTCACGGGCGAAAACGCTGATGCCGGCGCCACGTCCTGGGTCCAGAAACCCGGCTCCCTGCGTGATCTGCTCGCCCCGGTCCATCGTTTCAACTTGTTGACCGCCGCCTCGACACCGTAGTGCCATCCGGCCGGACGCGCCAAAATCGCCGGTCACCCACCATAAGGTACGTCCGGCGCTGTGCCCTCCCCTACCAGAGGTCGAAGAAATTGCCGAGGTTCGCCCGACAGCCTGAGGCCACGAGCATCGTCAGGGCTGTCAGCCCCCACGTCATCAACTGCCGCTGCATGTGCCTCTCCTCCCCGATCAAAACGACCGGGACCACCCGACGTTCGTCCCCGCCGAGGAGGACGTGCCGCTGTTTAACTCTTGCCACAGCTGGGCTTTGATCCGGGCATTGTACCGATCGACCAAGGCCTGCGCCCCAGTATCCCTGAGCATCGGTGGCCGCTCGAGACCAAACAAGTCATTAGCTAAGTTTATCGCATAAACCAGGCCG
>JACMPN010000579.1 GCA_014377495.1 Candidatus Sericytochromatia bacterium | reverse complement strand
ATGCCGCCCCACGCCACCACGACCATGATGACCACCCCGACCACCAAGGCGCTGTTGGACGAGGCCGAAGAAGCCGCCGTCATCGGCCCGCTGCGGAGTGGTTGGGTCGTGCAGGGGCCACGGGTCGCCGAGTTCGAAAAGCTGTTCGGCGAGTTCACCGGGGCTGCCGAGTCGATCGCCACGACCTCGTGTACGACGGCCCTGCATCTGGCCTTGGCGGCTTTGGGCGTCAAACCCGGTGACGAGGTCATCGTCCCGGCCTTCACCTGGATCTCCACTGCCAACGTCGTTCTCTACATGGGCGCAAAGCCGGTCTTCTGCGACATCGATTTGGCGACGTTCAACCTCGACGTGGCCCAAGTCGCCGCAGCGATCACGCCTCGGACGGTCGGGATTATCCCCGTGCACCTCTTCGGCTTGTGTGCCGAGATGGATGGCTTGCAGGCCCTGGCCACCAAACACGACTTGTGGCTCGTCGAGGATGCGGCCTGCGGTTTCGGGGGCCGCATCCGTGGTCAACATGCGGGGACTTTCGGGGCGATGGGCTGCTTCAGCTTCCATCCCCGCAAGTCGATCACGACGGGCGAGGGCGGCATGGTGACGACCCAGAATGCTGACTATGCCCGCCTCTGCCGCTCGCTGCGTGATCACGGCGCCAACCGGACCGACCTGGCCCGCCACCATGGCAAGACCAGTTTCCTGCTCGCCGAGTACGACCATGTCGGGTACAACTACCGGATGACCGACATCCAGGGGGCGATGGGTGTGGCCCAGATGGGCAAAGCCAAGCGCATCCTGGATGGCCGTCAACAGTGGGCCGGGGCCTACGATGCCGCTTTGGCCGATCTGGACTGGCTGGCCACGCCGCACGTCCCGGAGACCTACGAGCACGGCTATCAGGCGTACGTGTGCCTCTTCCGGCCCGAGACCCCCACGCTGGCGAATGTGGCGGACCTGCACGATCGGCGCAACGCCCTGATGAGCAAGCTCGAAGCGCGGGGCATCGCCACCCGGCAGGGGACTCATGCGGTCCATATCCAGACTTATTACGCCCGTGAATTCGGCCTGCGGCCCGAGGATTTTCCGACGGCATATATGGCCGACCGCCTGACACTCGCCCTGCCGTTATATCCGCAAATGACGGCAGCGGAATTCGCTTACGTCGTGGATCATCTCCACGCTGCTTAAAGGAACGGCGCCCGTGCATGTGACGGGCGCTGGCTTGGTCGATTAGTCGTAGGCGATGCCGTAGCGCTCGCTCCAGCTGATCAGGTTGATCCAGCGCCAATAGCGCCCATCATAGGCACAACGCCCTTCAGCCAAATCCAGCCAGGCGGCCTGCATCGCAGGGACGTTCAAAGCCGGGATGCGCCGGGCCGTTTCGCTGCCCAGGACTGTTTCGACCCAGGGGCGGATGCTCAGCAGCCAACGCTTCTGCGGCGTTTCGAACCCGATCTTGTCCTGGCGGTCCAGGATGGCGTCCGGCACGATCCCACGCAGCGCGGCACGGAAGACGGACTTCGTCTGGCCCTGTGCCGACAGCAGGTGCGTGTCCGGCAGGGCCAGGGTGAATTCTGCCAGATCCGGCAAGAGGAACGGGACCCGGCTTTCGATCGAATGGGCCATCGAATTGCGATCCTCATAGCGCAGCAGGGCCGGCAGGCTGGTGGTCTCCAGGGTGTTCAACAGTTGCTCACGCAGGTATTCCGGGCCGGCCAGACAGGGCTCCACATAGGGGGACGCCGATCGGGCATCGAACCAGGCCTGGTTCAGCCAGCGCTGAGTCAGGCCCTGACCGCCTCGCAGGTTGGACATGGCGGTGGCCAGCGGTGCCGGCAGCAGCAGCTTCAAGGCCTGGTGGCCGATTGAGTTCCCCCCGGGCAGTTGTGCCGCCGCCCGGGCAAAGGCCAGCATCTCCCAAAGGCGACCCTGGGCCAGCCAGGTCTGCATGCGGAACGGCATGTAGGTGAAGTAGCCGGCCAGCATCTCGTCGGCGCCCTGGCCATCGAGCATGACCTTGATACCCGCCCGCTGGGCTTCGCGAAACACCCGGTGTTGGGCATAAATGCTGGTACTCGCAAAAGGCAGGTCCTGGACATGGACGAGGGTTTCCAACTCTGCCGCCAGTTCCTGCGGGCTGGGCCAGGTCTTGTGGGTAATGGCCCCCGCCGACCCTGAGGCGATGTCCATCCAGCGCTCTTCCGACAGGGCAGCGTCGTCGGCCACATAACTGAAGGTGTGGAGCTTCAGGTCGGGACCCTCGACGTGACGCATGGCGCCGACCACGGCAGATGAATCGATCCCCCCGGACAGGGCCCCGCCGACCGGGACATCGCTGCGCAGATGTAGGCGGATGCTTTCAAGGAAGCGCTCCCGCAACTGGGCGGCGGCCTCCGTGAAACTCAGGTCGAGCCGGTTCGACAAATCGATCCGCCAATACCGGACCGGCTGAGGCGATCCCGGCTTGTCGAGGGCAAACTCGAGATAGTGGGCCGCCGGCAACTGCCGGATCCCGGCCAGCATCGTCGCTTCGCCCTGATCGCAGATCCCGGCAGCGAGGTAGTGATGCAGCACGCTGGGATCGACCCGCCGGGCGACGCCCGACAATTCGAGCAGCGCCTTTGTTTCCGAGGCCATGGCCAAGCCATCGGGAAGTGTCGCCAGGTAAAGGGGCTTGATGCCAAAGGGGTCACGGGCAACGAACACCCGTCGGGCCACCGTATCGACGACGATGAAGGCCCACATCCCCTTGAAGCGGTTCAGGCAGCCGGGTCCCCACTCGGCAAAGGCTGCCAGAATCACTTCGGTATCCGAGCGGGTCAGGAACCGGTGGCCGAGCGTTTCCAACGTCTCGCGCAGTTCCACATGGTTGTAGACTTCGCCGTTATAGCTGATCCAGTAGCGGCTATCGGGTGAGGCCATCGGCTGGTGGCCGGCGGGGGACAGATCGAGGATGGACAGGCGGCGATGTCCGAGGACGGCGGCCGTGCCAGTCGGCACCTCGTCCTGCCACAGCTGGGT
>JACMPN010000578.1 GCA_014377495.1 Candidatus Sericytochromatia bacterium | reverse complement strand
TTCGGGGCCATCGGTGTCGCCTTGGCGCTGGGTCTCATCCTGGGACTGGTGCAGGGATACTGGGTCGCCAATCGGGGGGTGCCCGCCTTCATCGTCACGTTAGGCGGCATGATGGCCTTCCGGGGCATCCTCCTCGGGGTGTCCAAGGGTGAGACGATCGCCGTACGGGACCCCGTCTTCGATGCCCTGGGCACAGGCTATCTGCCACCGTTGGCCGGCATGATCCTGGGAGTGGTGACAGTGGCCTGGATCGCCTATGCCACATGGTCCCGGCGGGGTCGGCGGGACCGGGTCGGCCTCCCTGTGGCTTCCGTCGGTTCGGACGGGGCCCGGGTCCTGGGCGTTGCGGCGGCCACGACTCTTTTCGTGGGGATGATGAACGCCTATCAGGGCGTGCCTGTGCCTGTGGTGCTGATGCTGGCCATCGTGGTGGTCATCGGCTTCGTCACCCGGCAGACGGTCTTCGGCCGCCAGGTGTATGCCCTGGGCGGCAATCCGGAAGCGGCCCGGGTGTCCGGGGTGCCCATCCAGCGCCGGGTCCAGGCGCTTTTTGTTCTAAGCGGCCTGCTGGGTGCCGTGTCGGGGATTTTGCTCCTGTCACGCCTTGGCGCCGGGACGACCACTGCGGGCAACATGATGGAACTGGATGCCGTGGCCGCCTGCGTCATCGGCGGCACATCGCTGGCCGGTGGCGTGGGCACGGTCGCCGGCGCCATGGTCGGTGCCTTGACCATGGCCTGTCTGGACAACGGCATGAGCCTGCTGAACCTGGAGTCCTTTTGGCAGTACATCGTCAAAGGGGTCATCCTCGTTGTCGCCGTCTGGGCGGACACCGCTGCTAAAAAGTAAAACCAGGTAACGGGTGAGTGTGCAGGCTGATGACGACATTCCCCTGCTTATGGCCCGTATCGACGTAGCGATGCGCCTCGGCGATCTGTTCAAAGGGATAGCGCCGACCGATCACCGGCTTAAACTCGCCCGATTCAGCCAGACGGGCGAGGAACGTCAAGTCCTCTGGGCGCAGGCGGGCTGGTCCACCGATGACCTTGTGGGTGCTCGTCATCGACACCCAGGGGATGAGGAGCAGGTCATTCATTGTGCCGAATACAAGCAGGAGGCGCCCGCCCTTGGCCAATGACCCTTTGCTCCGAGCAAAAGGCAGCGTGCCGACGGTGTCGATGATGATGTCGTAGGTTTCACCGTTCTGGGTGACATCCTCCCGGGTATAGTCGATGACCCTGTCGGCCCCAATGGACGTCACCAGTGTGACGTTGCCGGTGCTGCACACCCCGGTCACGTCCGCACCAAAGTGTTTGGCGAGTTGGACTGCGGCAGTCCCCACCCCACCGGAAGCACCATTGATCAACACCCTGTCCCCGCCCTTGATCTTGGCCTGCCGCAGGAAACGCAAGGCCGTCGTGCCGCCAAAGCCAATGGCCGCAGCCTCCTCGTAGGAGAAGTTGGCCGGCATGAGCGACAACATGCCGTCTTCGGGCATGCATTTGTACTCCGCGTGGCAGCCCATGCCGGCGCCGGTGAACGCAAAGACCCGATCACCGACCGTGAACCGGCTCACGCCTTTGCCGACCGCCACAATTTCCCCGGCGAGTTCCGTCCCGAGGATGGGTTGCCTTGGTTTGGAGAAGCCGAAGACCAGACGGCCCAAAAACCCGAATCCCTTGGGGAGTTGGAGGCTGCGGGCTCGCCAGTCCCCCGTCGTCACCGTCGTTGCATGCACCCTGATCAGGACGTCGTGATCCTGTGGCATGGGCCTCGGCACCTCCGTCACGGTGACGACGTCAGGCGACCCATATTGGACGTAGGTAGCTGCCTTCATCGTGTCTCCGTCTGCCTGGTGCGAGGCAGGAGCCTTGGCGTCCGTATCCGTGTCCATCTCAGTGCGCATGGCTAATGACTCTCCATCCTGGCCGTACAACTTACAGCGTAAGTATGCTTACACTGTAAGTAAAGCACGCCTCGCAGGGTTGTCAACACGAAAGAGCCCAATGGGTAGAACCCCGGCAAAGCGCCCAGACGCAGCAGCCCCCAGAATTCCGCTGACACGAGAACGGGTCCTGCGTGGCGCTATCGGCCTGGCTGACGAGCTAGGCACCGATGCGCTCTCAATGCGTAAGCTCGCCCAGTCTCTGGGGGTCGAGGCGATGTCGCTCTACAACCACGACACCGACAAAGACGACGTCCTCGACGGGATGGTGGACATCGTGGTGGGCGAAATCGATCTGCCCGGCATTGGCGGCGACTGGCAGGCAGCCATGCGACAACGCGCCTCTTCCGCATACGGGGTCCTAGTCCGCCACCCGTGGGCGGCCCCATTGATCGTGTCGAGAATGAACGTGGGCACGGCCATGTTGCACTACATCAACGCCACGGTCGGCTGCTTGGTCGAAGCAGGCTTCACGTACGCGTTGGCGGATCGGGCGTGGAACGCCATGGACAGTTATATCTACGGGTTTACGCTCCAAAAGTTGAATTTCCCCCTTGAACCCGAGGACTATGCCGACGCAGCGCGTCATTTTCTGCATCTGATCCCCAAAGGCGAGTACCCGTACATGAACGCACTCTCGCAACTGGTCATCGACCGGAAGCACCATGGACTGCACGACCTGGGGTTTGGCCTGGAGCTGATCCTCGACGGGCTGGAGCGGCTGAGGGGCCAAGGATGACGTTTGCCGAACCAGTTCGTGCGGGCACATGCAGGTGTTTTAGACTGGTCATCGTTACCCCGCGCGATGAGGCCGTCCATCCCTTATGAGTTCGCCGGTTGCCCTGATCGCCACGGCCAAGTTGCGCCGGGAAGACATTGATGCGTTTACGACCTGGCAGGGTCGCCATGAAGCTGCGGCTGCGACGTTCTCCGGATTTCTCAGCAGCGACCTCATCCCGCCCGGCAAGGACGGACATGACGAATGGACGTTGATCCTGAACTTCCAGACGGCAGACCAACTGACGATCTGGCAGCATTCGGCGGCACGGGCGTCTCTGATCGCAGAGGCCCTGCCCTTCTTTATCGGCGGTAACACCGGCCAGGCCATGGCTGGGGACACGGCGCACGACACGTCGGTCACGGGCGTGACCGGCATGATTTTCTCCAGGATCAAGCCGGGGATGGAAGGCCGCTACCGCGAATGGGCGGTACGCATTCAGGCGGCCCAGACCAAATACCCCGGCTATCGGGGGATCTATCTCCAGCCCCCTGCCACGAGCGGCAAAGATGCGACTTGGACGACGTTTGTCCGGTACGACACCAGAGCCCATCTCGAAGCCTGGATGACAGCGCCGGAACGTGCCACCCTGCTCGAAGAGGCCGAGGAATTCGTCGATAACATGGAACTCGTACGCCTGGCGACGGCGTTTCCGGGTTGGGTGCCGGTGAACGCCACCACTGGCCAGGGTCCGCCCGATTGGAAAACAGCCCTGCTCGTACTCCTGGGGCTTTTCCCCATCGTCATGCTGGAGCTTCGTTTTCTGAATCCCACGTTCAGCGCCTGGAATATGAATGCGTCGCTGGCAACGTTCATCGCCAACGCCCTGTCCGTGGCCGTCACCAGCTTCGTCACAATGCGCCTGTTTGTGCGTTGGTTCGATTGGTGGCTATTCCCGAACGCGCATCGCCCTGCCGACACCACCTTGAAGGGCCTTATCCTGCTGTTCATGCTATTTATTGGTGAGATCGGGGCCCTTTGGTGGCTTTTACCGTAAACAGGTGGATCGAGCCGGCACACGGGTGCCCATCAAAGACCAATACAAGAAGGTGCGTATTTCGACCCGTTCGCTACTCACGGACTGCCTCCAAATCTGGGCATTTAACACAGTGATTGTAAAAGACTCTTTCTAAAAAATCGTGATTTCCTTTTCTTCATACAGACCACTGAAAAGTCGATTGCCGACAGTAGCGCCAACGGATGGCCCATACGCACTTGTTCAGCGCGTTAAAGTCACCCGTAAACTTGGACTCGTCGGTCATGCCGTGCAGGCCTGGCGGTAGCACCGGTGGATTTTTGCATGCGATTTCCGTCGACGCACGGCGACCAATGACCCACGATGTAAGCATGTTCGCCCAGGGGCGGGATTTGCATAGAATCCGCATGGGCTCAAACGGCGACGATGCGTGCCCTCTTGAAATCGCCAGCCCCGACCTTAGGTCTACAGAGCGGCAAAAGCCTTGCTGAAGGCAGAGGGCCATTCGGGGGAGCACGGCAATCGTTCCAGCGTGGGCGTACACGAGACACTGATATTGGAGACCGTATGAAAATAGACAAGACTGGTTTGGGGCAAAAAGTCGCCCGTGTTGCCATACCGCTGATCGCCAATGCACCCGAGCAGGTTGCCCGTGGCTGACGGGTCATGGAAATCCGTCAACCCGGAGGACTGGCAGGGGCGGCTGACCAAAGGCTATCGTTTCTACCGTAGTGCTGAGAAATTGGCCTTGGGTAGCACCACCGATGATGACGCCCAGGGAATCATGTCCAGCGCCCTGCTCGCCGTTGTCGCCTTTGCCGACGCCCTGACCATCAAGATGGGAGGCATTCAAAACAGCCAGGATCACCGGGAGATCGTCAAGACGATCAAGA
>JACMPN010000577.1 GCA_014377495.1 Candidatus Sericytochromatia bacterium | reverse complement strand
GGGCACGGGCGAGGCGCAGACGCTCCTGATCGATGCGGCGACGTTCGGCGCCCGGCACGGTCACCGCCTGGAAGGCGATTACACCGTCGCCCCCGGGGCATTGGGCGCGACCCAACGCTACAAGGGAGCCGACCGCTTTGCTGAACGGATCCCGGACGGATTCGTCATTGCCGGGGCCAGTGGGGATTCCGTATCGCGCGATGGACGACTCCAGGGCGGCTCGGGCGAGCACAGCGTCGAGTTCGTCGTTGTTGACCAAGCGAACGACCCCTTGCTGAGGGCCCTGTTGAATCAAGCCACTGACATCGGCGCCAAACCGCGCCGGTTCTATCGGGATACCACGGTAACGCAGAAGCTTTCGCAACTGGCCGCCGACTCGATGACTGCCCGTGGCCCGCACCAAGTCGATGATGCGGCACTCAAGGGCAGGCCGGTCCTCCTCGGTCTGGTCCCCCATCTGACAGCGCCTGTCTGTCGGCATCGGGCCATGCTCTTTCACCTGATGGCCGACGCGGCCCGATTGCCCCACACCTCACTGCGAGGCGGCTACCTCATCGGCAGTGGCGAAATGCCTTACAGCGCCAAGACGGGTCACAGATGGAATGAGGTCGTCATCGACAAAAAGGTGAAACTGGTCGATGCCCTGAATCTCGCCGGTCGGGTAGAGGATCCCGCCGCTTATACACACCATTATCTCGACCCAAACAAGCACTACATTTACGGGGAGCCCAAGTTTTAGGCGTCACGACGACCTGCCGCCTCAGGCGCCGGTAGATCGAAGTGGCTGAGGAAATGCGGCATCTGCCGGTCCCACGCCACTGCGTCTGCCGGCAATACCCCAGGGGCAGTCGATCCCTGCAAGACGACACTATCGGCTGGTCCGCCATGCCGGATTTCGTGAGCGCTGGCCAGCCGGTGACAGTGTCCGCTACGCCTGCCACCCCATGCCCGATACCGCCATGACCGCCTGGCTATGAGCCGGTCATGACCAATCAGGTCGTCCATTAAGCTTGTGTTGGCGCAGACAGGTCGGCGGTTCGGGTAGGCCATAATTAAGAGACTACCTCAATCAACGATCGGTCGCCTGGCACCGCATAGCTGCGCCAGGACTGCGTTACAGCTTCTCACCGGACTACCCCGTAGGCTGCGTCACTGTGCCTTGCCTGGCATCGCCCTACGGCGCCAGGCTCGGTCTCGTTGATTGAGATAGTCTCTAAGTGTCGCATGTGCGTGATGAGGGCTTTCACCGTGTCAGGACTGCGCCCAACGGACAGCTGCGACCCCACCCCCAGCATCGCCAAGACCGCAGGGGCCCCGGACGCGGGCGCCACCGGACCAGTCCCACCAGCCGCCAAGCCGATCACGACCGCCGCCACGCCAGGCCCGGCGGTGCACAACGACACGGACACCGCTCGCACCCGGGCCCACCCGGCTGCGGCCAACGCCCAGACATTCCCGCCCCAGCACGTCCGCCAGGCGGATGCCATACGGAGCGACAGGGCCGTTGCCATGGGTCGCGAGGCGTATGCCGAGTCCCACGGCGACGGCCATTGGCTCAACGAATCGGCCCGCCACTGGGAAGGGGTCCGCAAGGACAATGACCGGGCCGTCGACGAGGGCCGGCGGGGACCGCTCGCCGCCACCATCGTCGATCTCGGCGCCCAGACGATGGGCTTTTTCGTCAACATGTCCGGACTGCGGCAGGTGCGGGACCGTTCGGCCCAGCTCGGCGCCGAGTGGGGCGGCGGTGCCTCGGGCTACGAAAAAGCCAAAACCATCAGCCTGCTGACAGGCGAAGTCGCCCTGGCGGCAGCCAACGGCCTCGGTGTCGGGGGCGTCGCCCGCGCCACGCAGGTCAGCCGCGAGGGTGCGGCCATCGTCCAGGCCGCCAAAGCCGCCCAGACCACCAAGGCCGCCACCGTCGTCACCCGCGGCGCTGCCGGGGCTATCGCCGGGATGCGCAGCGTCGGCCGGCCGGCCGCCGCACAGGTCGCCAAAGAACTGCAGGCGGTGATCAAAGAGCTACCTTTGACTGCGGGCGGCAAAGTGACGGCGGAGCAGGCAAAGGTATTTTTAAGCCGCCTGCGCGACGTCGCCGCCCGCTATGGTGTCAGCGTCCGCGAGGGTGGCGTTGCCGGCGAGGCCGTCGGCCAGTCCCGGGAGGTTGTCGTCTCCCTGGCTGCCGGCGCCCCGCATGAGATGGTCCATGCCTTGCAGATGGTGCAGACCCGGGCCACAGCCTTTCTCGACGAGGCCGTGCGGCTGGGCACGACGGTGGCGGATATGCCGGCCAGTGGCTTTGAACGGGCCCACACGACGACCGTCCGGCCCTTTGAGCATCAGGCCTATGCCGCTTTCGAGGCGATGGCCTTCCAATCCACCGGCTTCATGGGCCAGGCCACGGCCAATGCCTATCGCAGCGCTCTGAAGACGGGGATCGAAGCATTCAGGGAAGCATTGGCCCAAGGTGCCGTGCCACGCCTCGGCGAGGGCCTCGGCGCCCGTTTGTACGGCGAACTGACGATTTTGGGCCGCAGTCAGGCGGAAATTGCCGAAAAGCTGGCCATCGGCACTGGCGCCGTCATTGGGAAAGAACTCCGTAATTAAGCTTTTAGGATGAATTTCGGGAACTTTTGGGTTACTCGACCCGTCACAAGGGTCAAACCACAGGAGGAACGGCCGTGCGCATCATCAACATCCAGCTGATTCTCAGCATCGTGATCGCTGTCGCCGCACACCTCTACGTCGACCAGCAGACGACTTCAAGCTCGTTCGGCAGCATGGTCACGGCGATCACCCAACGCTAAGAGACGATCCCAATCAACGAGACCGAGCCTGGCGCCGTAGGGCACTGCCAGGCAAGGCACAGTGACGAGGGGTACGGGGCAGTCCGGTGAGAAGCTGTAACGCAGTCCTGGCGCAGCCATGCGGTGCCAGGCGACCGATCGTTGATTGAGATCGTCTCTAAATCTCACCGTATAGACCCAAAACGGCCCGTCATCACGACGGGCCGTTTTGGGTCAGTGTCGTCTGGGCGGATTCACGGTTTCGAGGAGACTGCCTGGCCGAGCTCGGCATGCAGCCACGCCCAGGGATCTTTGGGCGCTTTCTGGGCGACCAGCCACTCCAGGGTGGTGGCGATGCCGCCATGCTTGCGGACGAGCTCGTCGAACATGGGCAACCCCGCGTAATACGTGCGGTTCATCATGAACGTCGCGTTGTTCATCGCCTGATCGCCCAACCAGCGGTGGTAGTTGGACTCAAACGGCATCCGCTGAAAGCGTATCTGGGCCCGGATGTAGCACTCCACCTTGCGGGCGATCTTTTCGGCATCCGACACCGGCAGATGAAAGATCGCGTCCAGCTCGGTCGCCAACGTGTCGAAGGCCGCCGCCACCAGCAGGTGATCACGCGCCTGGGCAGCCGCCTCTTTGGCCATCTTGCTGTCGGCGCCCCCCTGGGCAGCGAAAAACTGAGCGGCCCCCTGCGAGCCGATGTAGGTGGCCAGACTCTCGTTGAAGTCCGCCTGTCCCGGCCAATACAGGGTGGCGTGGGTCATCTCGTGGATGACGGTGCTGACGAGGCCCACCGTGTCGTAGCGCAGCATCGGCGAGTACAGCGGATCCGGCAGCCAGCCGAGCATGCTGAAGGCCGACACGGGCCGCATCAGGGTGTCATAGCCCAACCGCTCCAGCCGCGTCTTTTCCTGGGTGGCTTCTTTGAGGTTGAAAAAGCCCTTGTACGGGACCGCCCCGACCACCGGGAACGTCCACAGGTAAGGCTTCAGTTCAAGCGAGGAGGCGCCCTGGACGACGTTGGAGACCGAGTCGCCCGGCACGTCGATGTAGCTCTTGTAGCTGGCGATCGGCTTCATGTGCAGATTGGCCACGGCCCAATCGCGCCCGACGGCCATCATCGCCAGTTTTTCCTGTTGTTCCTTGGGCAGAGTCGGGAGGACCTTTTCCAAGGGCTGGCTGCGCATCAAAAGGCCCACCTGCACGACGCCTTGGCGCAGCAGATAGCCTAGGGTGCAGCCGCTCAACAGCCCCGGCAGGGAGATCATGATCAGTCCTAGTGCCAATTTCCGTCTCATGGGGCTATCGTACCCTTTCCCCATGGCACCGCCAACCAACGGAACGAAACTGAAACCGTTGGCGGATCAGCGGATGAGCGACCAGCCCTTCAAAAACAGGGCCCGAACAGGACGACACTGTAGCCGATGGCCGGCTCCGTCCCTTCGTTCATATACGAGTGCCGCTGATCGCCCCGGAAGACGACCACGTCCCCCGGGCCCAGGCGATACGCCTCACCGGCCGCAACGAGGGTGGGCGTCCCGCAGCTGGCGATTGTTGCGCCCCGTCCCGTTACGGTTGCTCGCCGATACGGACTGCGAGGACCTGGAGACGGCATCCGGTCATGCGGCCGCCCACGGGTTTCACGGTCACGAATTCGGCGATGCCTGGCTGATCGTGCGGGCCGCGGGAATGACGCCGGCAGCGCCCCCGGTTCAGAGCGCCCCGGCGATCCCGGTATAATGCCCGCCGGCCCACGACCCCTGTCGGCGGGCCTGATATCGACAGCCCAGAGACCATTGCGACCATGTCCACCCCAGCCAGCCCGACCACACCCAGCCCGGATGACCTGCGGGAAGTCCTCATGCCCCTCGCCCTGGTCCTGCTGCTCGTCGGCATCCTCGACGGCGTGATGATCCTCTACAGCGGCTGGGCGGGCCATGCCTACGCATCGAATTTGTACGTGTTCGCCCTGCTGGGTGCCGTCGTTCTGGCCCGGGGCAGCCTGTTCACCGTCGGGATCGCCATCGTCGCCGCCGCCTTCTTCATCTCGGCCGTGGTCGGCATGTCGGCCATCGTCCCGCTCTACATGCCGAACGAGCTGGTCATGGCCTACATCCGGTTCGCCCCCTGGCCGATCCTGGGCAGCCTCTTACGCAGCGGGCTGATCCTCGCCATGCTGATCTGGGCCATGAAGCGTCTGATGCACCCGGTCCTTGTGCAGGCCCAGGTCAATGAGGGCATGCAGGTCAGTGATTACTGGAAACGGCCGGCGATCGGCTTCGTCCTGGGATTCGCCGTGCCCATGGTCAACGGCCTTTCCTTTGCCGCCATGCAGGCCAGCGAAATCGGCCGCCAGGCCGTCACCGTCGCCCAAAAGCAGCTGGCTCCCGGGGAAAAGGCCTATCTGAACAATATCCTGCCCGGCAGTGCCTCCGACGCCCGCGGCTCGGTCGAGGCCCAGTTCGTGGCCTACAAGCCCGACGGCCTGCGCCTGATGAACGTCACCTGGCAACCGACACGGCCGCAGAGTTCCGACGCTGCGGCCCGGACCGTTCCCGCCACAAAGCCTTGATGCTGGCCATCCCCGCTGCCCCGTTGCCGGCGGTGTTTTTGTCAGGCGGTGAGAGCCCTGCCGTGCCCTTGGTTTTCTCACAGGCCATTTCTGTGGTTAAGAACGGGTAAGATAACGGTAGTATCGTGTCGCCAGTGAGTGAGCCGAGGAGCGTTCATGCGTTTTTTCCCGATGATCGTCTCTGCCGCCCTGGTGTCAGCCTGCACCGTGCCGGTGTCCGGCGTGCTGCCGACGCTGCAGCCGGGTGCGGCGTCCCAGGCCGTGGATAACAAAGCGCCCGCAGACTACGACCCGGCGCTGATCTTTCTGCCCGCCACGCCCCGCCAGGCGATGCAGATGATCGTCACGGTGACGGGCAAGCCCCTCGGGTACACGTCCGCCGCTCAGGAAACTGCGTATATCGACTCCGTGTCCATGGGCACGCCCATCGCCCAGTACGATCCCGAGGGTTACCTGGCCAAGCTCGACCTGCCCGGGGTCAAGGCGTCCGGCCGTGACGACGACGCCTTCGTCCATGCCGTGCGGTTGACCGACTACAAGCCGGACACCGAGATCGGCGGGAAAAGCATCTGGCTGCAGGACAAGTATTTCGAAAAGCTCCTGAACGACCGGCCCGCCTTTGACAAAGCCAAAAACACCCTGGGTGTGGCGATGGATGCCTTGGCCATGAAACGCAAGGACTGGACCAGGCCGCTCAAGGATGCCCAGAAGCCCAAGCCCACGGGCGAGACCCCCCAGCAACGCTATGCCGATGCGCTGAAGGGCCTCCCCAACACGGATAGATGGCATGGCGACTTCCACGGGGGCGTGCCAGGGCAGCACAACCACGATGCCGGCGCCGGTTACGGCACCTTTGCCATCGCCAAGGCCATGGGCTTCACCGTCAAGCAGGCGACCCGTTTCGGCGAGATATGCAATGGCGTCGACTACGGCAAGACGCCCTATGGCTCGACGAGCCCCCAACCCTTCGGCGCCCTCGACCGGCACTTCAATTTCAACCGGACCGGCCAGGACACCCGCCTCATCTATGCCCGCAAGCACTTGGAGCGGGCCGTCAGCTTTGGCCGCATCGCCGCCTTCAACGAGGCTGAGATCGAGCTCGGCGTCGGGCTGCACAGCTTGCAGGACCTGTTTGCCCATGCCCAGTCATCGACCAGTGTCCACGCGACGATGGGCGGGTTCCTCGATGAGCCCGAATACTCCCCCCTCGGCATGGTCGAAGCCACCGTGGCCACCCGTCACTTCCTGAAGGCCTACCTCACCGGGATCACTTCAACGACCGGCAATTAACCCGCTTTACCCCATCCGTCGCCTGCGGCGTTCGGTCCGCTACACCCAAGAAGCTTTCACGGTGCATCAAGAAACGTGAACGGACGAGGGCTGTCATAACCCGGCCCCTTTGCCGCCAAATCGGCAGATCATGACATGACGGTGTTTGCGCAGAGGGCCGTTGCCGGCTGCTTCCACCGTGTATGGGCGTACCCGCCCTTGGCGACCTGGTTGTTGCCGCAATTGCGGCGATGCCTCGCGGCATACCGCACGACCTGTGAGCCGGGTTACAAAACCGGCATAATCGAGACAAATGTCCAGTTGGGTGCCCACAGCACCCTCTGTTATCCTCGATATCGGTAACATGAGGCACTTGTCCTGTCCGGTCACCGATCGAACGATGTTTTGTGATTTTTATCACCTGACCATGGGTCGATCGACAACCGCACGGGTCTTGGCCGGCCCTGTGACCGATCCGTCATACCGAAGTTAAGAAAGACCACACCATGCGTAAGATCGTTGCCGCAACCGTCATGGCCATCGCCTTCGCCGCCCCGGCGTTCGCCGATGCCCCGACCAGCCATTACGCCCCTGTTTCCAAGCCCGCCGTCACCAAGCCGGCTGCCAAGCCTGCTGCTGCCAAGCCTGCTGCCACCAAGCCCGCGACGACGAAGCCTGTCGCCACCAAGAGCGATGCGGCGGCCAAGCCGGCTGCGACCAAGCCTGCCTCGACCAAGCCGCCCGCCGGCCACTAGTCAGCCAGCTGTTGATCCTGCCTGTGGGCAGGGCGGTGTCCGGCTCACCCAGGGTGGGTGAAACGGACACCGCTTTTTGTTTGGGCCTCAGGAACCGCATTTTCAGCCACCCCTAACGACCCCCGCATGCCGGGCCACACCTAGCCCGCGTGCCCCTGTGACGTCGGTACATGGACGGGTGTCACATACCAGGCGCCTGTTTCGCATTACGTTAGCAATAACGGGCTCCTCCGGGGTTGTTAACACCGTCACAACTCCGCATTGCCGCACCGGCCCCGCCGAACGGCCGCCCTGGAGGAAACCCGTCACATTGTCTTGAGAAACGCCTGCCCCTATCGTCAAACCGCCAACCAGTGGCACCGCTTGACCGACCGGCAGCCGTTTCAGCGTAGGAGTTGGGATCGATGTCCAACGCACTCCCGCAACGCTTCCCCTGGCGTTTATGGCTCGCGGTCCTGGCCACCCTTGCCTTGTGGACGACGTGGCCCGGCGGGGCCTCCGCAGCACCGGTCCCCGAAGCGACTGAGCTGCTGACCCGCCCGGCATGGGCCCGGCAAAGCGATCTGGTCTCCCAGCAGGAGTTTTCCCTGCTGATCGACAAGGTCCTGCAGGCCCGCAACGCCAAGCGTGCGGCAGCCGCCCCCTCCCACGGCACGCCCTGGATCAGCCGGGGCCAAGCGGTGAACGACCTCGTCCGGGCGTTCGGCTTCGATGCCCGCCTCAGCAGTGTCGATCTGGCCCAGGCCCGCTTTTCCGATGTCCCCGAGGCGCACCCCTACCGCAACGCCGTCCTGCTGGCCGGCCAGACGAACCTCGTCAACGGCTTTCCCAACCATACCTTCCAGCCGGACGAGCCCCTTTACTGGAAAGACGCAGCCACGATGCTGACCATCCTGCGGGGCTGGACCCTGGCTATGCCGACGCAGACGCCGACCTGGGTGGCGATCAAACAGGAAAAAGCCAACGCCTGGTATCAACTGTTCGACTCGGTCCGCCTCGGCCTGACGATCGCCTACGGCATCATCGCCATCGCCTACTTCGTCAGAGCTTACAAACAGACGATCCGTAACAAGACCCGCCGCCTGGTGACGAACAGCCTGATGCTGCTCAGCATGATCATGGTTTTGGCCTGGGTGAACGACCTTGGCCTGGCCAACGGCTGGTTCCACCGGACGCTCTATGAAGTGGGCGCCCTGCTCAGCCTGGCCGCAGGCTACCTGCTGCTCCGCACGGGACAGACCCTGGCGGTGGCGCCGCCGTCAGCCCAGCCGGCGCCGAAGCGGATCAACGTCAGTCTGGCCAGCGTCGAGTCCGTGGACCACGTCAAAGGCGAGATGTATGTCGTCGACCCGATCAGCAAACGCAAGATCATGGTCATTGTCACCCCGGACACCAAGGTCTATACCCGGAAGAAACAGGACAGCGCCACCGGTTATTTTTCGGAGATCCAGGCGGGCGACGTCGTCAACATCCAGGGCTCGACCCACCAACGCGGCTCCCTCGTGTCGGCCCAGTCCCTGCTCATCGTCACATCGAGCCAGAGTCAGGCCAGCAATGCGGCCAACTACCAGTTGCGGCCGCTCTACATGGAGACCCAGGCCAGCGCCCAGCGTCAGGTCCGGGCCGTGACGGCCTACCGGTAGATCTGGAAAACAGCTAAGACCCCCTTGCCACTGGGCAAGGGGGTCTTAGCCGTTTTCCGGGAGGCGCCGTCACCGAGGCCCCTCATGCCAGAACGCAGTCGCAATAGATGCCCGGTCGCACTTACTGGAATAGGCCCGTATGCCTCAGCGGCGCGTCGTGGACGTCGTCACGGTGGTACTGGTGGCGGTGCTCGTCCCGGTCGATGAACCGCCAGAAGTCGAGTTGCTCATCAGACCAAGGCCGGAGGTGATCCCGGTCGTCAGGTTGCTGCCGAACACGCCGTCGAGTCCCTGTGCCCGCAGTGCCGTCGCGACGTCTGCGGTGATCCTGGCCACCAGGGCCTGCCGGAAGACGTCGTGGCCCCGGTTGATTTGGGCCGCAAATGCCGATATCAGGCTGGCTTCGACCTCACGGGTCCGTTGGCTGTTCACCACGGCCTGGAACTCGGCCTCGTTATAGGCGCTCAAGGCCCGACCGCCGTGCTCCGCCATCGACCGGGCCACCAGGAGGGCGGAGGTCGTCCGGGCGTTGATCTCGTGCTTGAGGTTGAACTTGGTCGTGGCATCGAACGGTGTCCGCAACTCATCCTGGATGCGGTCGATGTACGTGCCGAGCCTGATGGCGTTGCTCGGGCTGCTGAAGATCAGTTCGGCGTTGTCGCAGTCCCCCTGGATGCCCGTCAACGTGAACTGTGCCCGGGTGTCGCCGGCAGTGGTCGTCTCGATCCGGTCCCAGGAGGTCCGGACGGGCCGGCCATCGATGGTGGCGTTGAATGTGGCCAGGGTCGTCTCATCGAAGCGGGAAGGCGCCCATGCCGGCGACCCGACGACGATGCCCTGGGCCAGCTGCCACAGGGACGTCGGCGCCACGGCCATGGACGGGTCGGTGCCGCCTGGAATCACCATGGTGCCCGACACGATGCCTGAGTTGTCGGATGACGTGGGTACCGTCGGCTGCGTGCAGCCGGCAACCAGCAACGTACCGATGAGCAACAGGGTTTTCGCAGCTCGCATGATGCGCCTCCAGTCATTGAGCCCGGGTAGTCTACCCGTCGCTTCCGCCCACCTGAAGGACTGAAGCAGCGAGTAACACATGGGTTACTTCATGAAGAATTATTAAGCACCGCAAAGTGCCAGCAGGTTGTGACTCAGATCACGGATCGCCGCCGGTAGACATTTTTCATGTCGCGATTCCCCGTGACGACCCGGCGCATGGGACAGGGCAACACCGCTCAGCCCCTGGATGCCAAGCCGTCACCGTCATGCCGGAAGGGCCATGATGACCGTTGCGCCGAAGAATCCGATCGTTGTCGATGAAAATGACCAATCGTCTGCGCCGGGAACCGTTACGGCCAGCCGGGTCCTGGTGGTAAACTCCAGGCACCCACATGTCGGCCCATGCCTTCTGCCTTGCCATCACCGTGCCACCTCCCGACGAAGAGCGGCATTTCGTGGCGGCGCTGCAGGGCGTCTTTCCCAATCTGCAGAGCGCGCACCTGCAACCTTTTCTGGACACGGGCGACGACCTCTACCTGACCGGCCAGGACCATCCCGCCGGCCAACTCATCGTGGAAGCCCTGCGTGAAGCCGGCCTTGGGGTCAGGCCGGGCGACCCGACCCAACCATTGCACCAGGAACGCACGGCCGTGATGCCCTATCCCGGATCATCCGAGCAGATCGTCATCGTCAGCCTTTGCCGGGCATCCAGCCTGCCGGCCACGATCGCCGCGCCCCCCCTGGTCATGCACGGCCATACCCTGTCACCGTCTGCGCAAACAGACGGACCGCGCTGTCGCCAGTGCGGGGCCCCGGACGACGCCATCCTGCCGTTTTGCCCGCACTGTGCCCATACCCCGCCCCCGGAGAACCCGGTCACGGTCAACTGGCGGATCCGGCTGCCCGAAGGCGCCCGCCGCACGCGCCTCGTCGGCTGGCTGGCCAAAGCCACGGGACTGCCGATCCCCAAACTCCGCCTGCAGGCCGGCGGCGTGCTGCATACACAGGTTTCGGCACCGCCCGGCAGGCTCGACCAGGCGGAGGCCCGCCTGGCCAGCTGGGGTGCCGAAGTGACCCGGACACCGGACCGGACGGATCCGTTGTGGAACGGGATCCGCCACCTGTTCGGCCTGGGCCGCCTGGAGATTGCCCCGGCAACGATCGCCACCCTGACCAACCCGATCCCGGCGGCGCTGCAGGCCGACTTGCGCCAGTGCCTGGCAGAAACCACCGGGTCGGGTTTGCAAGTGGTCGTCCAAAAGACCCTGCAGGCGGTGTCCGGTATCCATCAGGCCATCGGCACCTCCGACGAGATCAGCCAGTACCTGTGGCAGTCCATCGATACCCAGGTCAGCGCCGTCGCCGCCGGCATCGTCTCGCTCGTCCGGCGGGGGCGGCAGCTGGAGCAGTATCTGGCCGCCCACACGCCGGGCCAACTCGCCGAGGAAGGCCGCCGGCTGGACCGGCTGGTCGCCCGCACCACTGATCCGGTCACCGTGGCCAACTACCAGTTGGCGCTGCAGGGCAACGCCAAGAGCCGGCAGCGGCATGAGGAGGCCGTCCTGACCGGCGAGCGGCTGGCTTCCCAGTTGTTCGTCCTGATGGGGGGCTTGGCCGACGTCCATGCGGCGGTGACCATGGGTGGCTTGCGGGAGGTCGGCAAAGCCTGTGACACGGCGCCCGTCGTCGCCCAATTGCATGAGCTGCAGAGCGACGTGCGAGCCATCGACGAAAGCCTGGCGGCCTTCTTCGACACCTGACAAGATGCCCGGTATGTCACACGCACCCACCTGGCTAACCGCCATCCTCACCCGCTTCCTGACGACCAGCACGCCACCCTGCGACCCGGTCGGGCATTACGCCCTGTATGCCCCGGAAGCCCTGTTGCTGGTAGGCAGTCACGTCTGGGAAAAGCAGCGACTGTCCGCCACGGCATACGTGCAGGCCTGGGAGTCCCTGCTGACGACGATGGACGGCATGCCGCACGCAACACACTTCACCCTGAAACAGATCGATCACTGGTCGGCGGATACCGACGGATACAGCGTCGCGGCCACCGTCACGGCCGATACCGGCGAGACCCTGCAGGCGGCCTGGCGGGTGAGTCCGGAGCAGCTGATCCTGGGGTGCTGCGTCTTGCCTGTGCACCAGCAGCAATCCGCCGGGCTTCCGCCCGCAGACGGGGGACTTCCCGCTCCGGCGCACTTGATGGCCCTGTGTCTGGCCGAACTGGCCCATTGGGGCAACCATTTCGAGCATCCCGTCTGGCCGCTGACGGGCCTTGCCGCCGCCTACCACCGGCACCATGCCGTCGACCAGTTGCCTTTGCGGAGCCTGCCGGAGTCCCGTTTCACCTGTCAGAACCGGGGTGACTGCTGCCGGATGGGCACCTGGAGCATCCAGGTCGACGGCAACACGGCGAGCGCCTTATCCCGGGTCGACTGGTCCGGCATCGGCGTCACCGGGCCGGGGTTCGAACCGGTCAGGCCCGATCCCAGCGGCCAACCGACGGGGGACCAGCAACTGCGGAACAATGCGGACGGTGATTGCCTGGCCCACTCCGGCAACGGCTGTGCCGTCCATGCCACGATGGGCTGGCAACCCATCCACACCTGCCAGATCTTCCCCTATCAGTTCATCGTCACCCCGGACTCGATCGCCGTCACGGCGTCGTTCCTGTGTCTGACGGTGGGTGACAACGTCGGTGCCCCGCTGCAGGCCCAAATGGAGGCGCTCCAGGGGCGCCTGCAGCCCATCCGTCACCGCCTGACGGTCATCCCGTCCGCCATCCCGCTGTGGCCCGACGGACCGACGGTCCCCTGGCCGACCTATCAGATTCTGGAAACATGGCTGTTGGACCGATTGGCGGATCGCGGTGTGGGTGATTTGCCGCACCGCGTGCGCACCATCGGCAACGGCCTGACGGCCCTGCTCGACCAGTGTCGTGAATCGGGCACCTTCCCGACCGCCACCTGGCGGGACATCCTCAGCGCCGGCGCTTCAACCGATCGCCCTGCCACTCCGATTCAGGCGGAGGCGCTGATGGGGCTGATCTGTGACGGGTCGGTCTGGGACGAGGCGGCGCGCCGACCGTTGAACGGCTGGCAGGCGGATGCCTGGCACCTCAGTGCCACGGTCCCATGCCATGACCGGCGCGACGATGAACTGGCTACCCGGTACCTGCGCACGGTGCTTTTTCGCAAACTCGGCCTGGGCAGTCACGGGGTTGCCTTCACCTGGGGGGTGGTAGCCTGGCTGGCCTGTCTCTGGGACCGGCAGACGGTCTACCGCAGTCTGGTCACGGGCGAACCGGTGGATCGCACCTTGCAGCTCGACACGGCCCGCAAGTTGGACCATAGCCTGCTGCACACGCCTTTGCTCGCAGCCCTGGCCGAACGCCCGGATATCCTCGCCGCCCTGTGCGATACCGACACCTGGGCGTCCCTGAGCGCGGTTGCCGGCTGAACCGGTACGAAGTCCCGTTCAAAAAAGCCCCAGCAAGAAGCCCCGTACCGGGTGGTACGGGGCTTCTGTGGGTTGACTAGGGGTTCTCGACGGTGCCGATTTCGGCATCCTTCGGCTTGTACGGCGGCGGCCGGTTGACCTTGGCGGCCTGTTGGAGCTTTTTGAATTCGCCTTCGAAGGCATTGGCGAACGACGGGGCCCGCTTGACGATCAGGAACGCCTCGTTGTTGTTCATTTCGGCATTCTGGGAGTAGTTGTACGAGCCGGAGATGACGGTCGTCCCGTCGACGATGATCACCTTGTGGTGCATCAGGGCTTCGTTGCCATCCTTCTGGATGATCATCTTTTCCGATTTGAAGGCGTTGAAGAGGCTGTATTTGCCGCCGGCGAGCCAGCGGTCAAAGATCCCGGAGACGGCCACACCGGCAGTGGCCTTGTCGGCCATCGTCTGACCGATGGTCGGATCCGTGAGCGAGAAGGTCATGAACTGGATCGATTTTTTAGCGGCGGCCAACTCGGCCACGACAGCTTCCCGGCCGCTGCCGCCCGGTGAAAAGAACACACGGACTTCTGCGCCGCCCACCTGGAACGCAGGCAGCGGGGCGATCCGGCCCCGGTCGGAGATGCCGAACTGGTGCTTGACGAACAGCCGGTTGAACTCTTCGGTAAAGGCCTTGGCCACCGGGACCGTCCGGAGGACGACCGCATTGTTATTGTGACGATACAGGCTGGTCGGGGTCAGGTTCGTCGAACCGGTCCACACGACACTCGTGTCGGCAACGAGAAACTTGTGGTGCATGATCGCCGACCGGTTGTCATCGACGATCTTGATGCCCGCCTGCTTGAGGGCCACGATGGCGGCACGGGGCTTGGAAGGATCGTGCTTCTCGACGAGGTTGGCATTGTCGGTGACGAGGCGGACGGTGACGCCCCGCTCTTTCGCCTCGATCAGGGCATCGACGACGCCCGGGTCTTCGATGTCGTAAAAAGCACCATCCAGAGTGGATTGGGCGGCCTTGATGACCTTGAAGAGAGACTTGTCCGTGTTGATCGCACTTCTGCGGGCGATGGGCTCGTTGAGATCGATGCGTTCTTTGTACGTCTGGTTGAAAGTCACGCTGATTGGGGAGGCCGATGCGGCTGCGGCGGCCGCCGACTCGAAGTCCGGCAGCATCGTCGGGGCGACCAGCGGGGCACCGCCACCGGTCCCGCAGGCCGAAGCCACGGCCAGGACCAGAGACAAAGCCAGATTCAGCCAGGTTTTCCCTTGGCGCTCCGCTTGCAGGTGTTGCGTCTTCATGGTGTCTCTCTCCCCCAGTGCAGTGGTTATCGGGAGGGTGTCAAAAAACTGTCTGTAGGTTTGGATAACGTTTCCCTAAGGATAATTAAAAGGGCCTGCAGATGGCCATTTGGCGGGGGCTGCAGGGATCCACCTGCCAAGCGTCTGCATTGCTTTGGCAGGTGACCGGGCGGGATTCCCCGGATGTGGCGGGCCTGCGGCACGGGCATACTGGCAGTGACACGGGGCGCGACGGTGAGGGGGACTGGCATGGCAGTGCTATTGGTCATTGGTGCCAGCGGCAATGTCGGAGCGGAGATCGTCCGACTGCTGGTCGGGCAGGGCCATGCCGTGCGCGTGGCCACGCGATCGCCTGCCGGGGCGAGCGCTGGGTTTTCGCCCCTGATCGAGCCGGTCCCGTTTGATTTCGAGCGGCCGGAGACCTTCGGCCCGGCCCTCGCCGGCGTGGATCGCCTTTTTCTGATGCGGCCACCGGCGATCACCGACACCCGGCGGTTCATCGTCCCGGTGATTGCGGCGGCCCGCGACGCCGGCGTGCACAGCATCGTCTTCCTGTCCTTGTTGGGCGCCGAGAAAAATCCGCTGGTGCCACATCATCGGATCGAGACGGCGCTCGTCGCTTCCGGCGTTCCCTACACGTTGCTGCGGGCCGGTTTCTTTATGCAGAATCTGAGCACCACCCATCGGGCCGACATCGTCGACCTCGACGAGATCCTCGTCCCCGCCGGGCGGGGCAGGACGAGCTTTATCGATGTGCGGGACATCGCCGCCGTGGCCGTCAAAGCCCTGACCGAACCGGGTCACACCAATAAGGCCTATGCCCTGACAGGTGATGAGGCGCTCGACTATCACGAGGTGGCGGCATGCCTGAGTACGGCACTCGGTCGCCCGATCACCTATCGGCAGCCGTCGATCTTCCGGTTCATAGCCCGCATGCGCCGACGGGGTTTCCCCCTGGATTTCATCTGGGTCATGGCGGCGATCTACACCACGGTCCGGCTGGGCCTGGCTGCCAGCGTCACCACGGATACCCACAGGCTGCTGGGTCGGCCGGCCATCCGGATGCGCCAGTTCGTCGCCGATCACCGGGATCTCTGGCAGCGGGCGGGCGACTAGGCCCAGCTCAACGGGAGGGGTGCCGACAGCAGGGCGATGGCCGGATGCCGCACAAAACCTGCCCAATGACAGCCCCACCCGCCAACAGAGCCAACTGCAGAGTCATGCTAGGCCCTGAAGGCGATTCGTCCGGCTCCGGCCGCTGCCTTTTAAGCTGCCAAGTAGCTGCAACAACCCGGCATACGGCCCCCGCAAGGGGGCCATGTGTCTGGGGTCCGGGAAACCGGGCGAATCCTGGCGCCGGTGTCAGAGCTTGCGACCGACGAACCGCAACATGGTGTCTGCCGCATTCTTGGCACCCTGTTTCAAGGACGCCGGTGCCAACTGGCCCCACTTCTGCTCACCGACCGTGATCACGCCGTTGACGGCGGTGTCGATGCTGGGGTGATCTTTGGCGAAGTCCGGGGCGAGGGCACCCGTGAGGGTTTGCCGGCCGGTCGGGACGGATCGGCCGGTGGCAATGTCATGTTGGAAAAGGCGGCGTTCGAGGTCCAGGGCGAACCCGGGCGAGGTGACGAACACACTGAGTTCCTGATTGCGGTGCATCGACCGGCCATCGGCGTTTGTCGACCCGACTGCGGAGAAGATGCCGTCGATCGTGATCGCCTTGACGTGCGCAAACGGGCGGTTATCGGCGCTCTGCTGCACACCCGCCACGCTCCGGGACTCGGAAAAACGGACCATGATGTGGTGGTCGAGCAGGTGGTTGACCTGGGCCCGGTGCAACGTGTCGAAAACAGCACTGTCGGCGAAGTTGGGGATGGCGACCTCGACGCGGACGCCCCGGTCGGCAGCGGCGCTGAGGGCATCGATCAGATCGGGATCGCAAAAATAAGGCATGTTGAGGAAAATGTGGTCGGTGGCCTGGGCGATGGCCGCTTTGATGCCACCGAAGTAATGCTCCTGATTAGGTCGGGTGACGGCCAGCGACGCCAGCATACCCTCGCCGGCGACCGGCACGGCCTGCGTGGCCGCCAGGGCCAGCGACCGCATCGGGGGTTTGCCGCCCGACACCTGCCAGTTTTGGGCGAATTCGGCATACATCCCTTTGACGATCGGGCCGGCGACACTCGTCATGCTGTCGTGCCAGCGCGTGTAGGGGGTGCCCAGATTCATCCCGCCGACCATCCCGGATTTGCCGTCGACGAGAAGCAGTTTGCGGTGATCGGTCGTGTCCCAGGGCTTCAGGGTGCCTTCGAACGATCCGATTGTGACGACCGGGTGCCCGTTGTTAAAACGTTTGGCAGTGACGCCATGGGCATTCAGGTAGTCGATGATCGGCTGGTGCTGGCGGGCATGCATCTCGTCGAGAAGGACATTCACCGTCACGCCGTGTTGGACACGGTCGACCAGTTCACGGGCAAACGACCAGCCGTCTTTGTCATCGTGAAACTCGTAGTACTCCAGGTCCAGCGTCTGCGTGGCACCCCGGATCTGGCGGTGCACCTCGTCATAGGCGGCTTTGCCGTCGAGGTGGTAGCTGAAGGTGTTGCCGGCGACCAGAGGAGTGTTGCCGGAGGCCTTGGCAACCGCTTTGGCGAACTGACGTTGGGCTTTCGGGGAGTTGGCCAGATCGACCCGCCGCTGCAGGCTCGCCAAGTCCCCAGCCGTCAGGAGCTTGCTCAGTGCTGCCGGCCGACGGACCATGGCGACCACGGCCGGATCCAGCGGATCGGCAAAGTCGCGGATCCGGGCGGATGCCGTGGGATCGGGGTTTCCGGCAGAGGTCCGGGAGGCGAGTTGCGTCAGATGTTCGCCAGTGAGCTTGGCGTCCGCCCGAATGAACGTGTCGACCAGCGGCGTCAACGAGGACCTGAGGCGGCCGGAGAGCCCCGGGCGGATCATGTCACGGAGACCACCGTACAGCGGGACCAACGTACTAGCCAGGCCGGACTTGGCGGCTACCCGCCGGGAATCGGATGTGGTGGCTGAGGTGACCGGGACGGTCAGGGGCGCTGCAGGCGGCAAAGCGGGGCGTGCCGGGGTGCCCGAAACGGGCCGCAGGCCCGGATCGTTCGCCGGTACGGTCAACGCCATCAGTTTCACTTTCTGAATTGCCCATACTGTACGCCCACCAGCACATCATACCCAGTCAGCGGCAATCGCCAACAAGGCTACATTTGTTTAGGGCTCGGCCTCCAGGGAGACGCTATCGTTTGCAGGGGGCGCATCGGCAGCATTTGCGGCCGCTTGTCACAGTGAAGGTGGCCGAGCGGCGACATGCTGACCCGGATCGGAGACAGAGCCGTTCCTGATGCGGGCTACATCGCAATCCCGCTGCGGATGTGGACGTTGCTGGTGGTGTTCAGCGCATTGCCAGCGGGATCGATGACAGCGCCGTTCACCTGGATCCAGACGTTCCGCCCGGCGGCAAACCCCTGAGAGGCCCCGGTGCTCCCTGCGGAGGCCTCGGCGCCACTACGCGGCTTGATCTGGATCGTGGATTGGGTGGCGTCGCCGCTATAGAATTGGGCCGAGTCGGGCGTGCCGCCGGCGTCGGCCAAGGCCGCCCCGTGGGCGGTGAAATTTGCGAACGTCGCCTGCCATGTCCCGGGTGCGGTAGTGGTCCCGACGCCTTCGCTGGTCCCAGCGGTGCTCGGATACTTGGTCGTACCCAAGGGACTGTCGTAGTAGTGGTAGTTGTTGGCGAGCCGGGCACTCCCGGCAGCCACGAGCCCCGGGATCGAGGCCCCGCTCATGTTCCCGGGAAAGAGCATCATCGGCTCGCTGAAACTGATGCGCACCTTATCGGCGGTCGTCGCCCCGACGGTGGCATCGACATTGATCGGCGTGATCGTGCTGACCTGGGGAGCCGTAGTATCCGTGGCCACGGTGAACGGGTAGCCGACCCGCCCGACCTGGGTATCGCTGACCCGGAACCAGGCGTCCGTGCGGGCTGTGCCGCCAGCGTCGCGGATCGGGCCATCCTTGAATGAGACCGCATACTGGGGCACAAGGGTGCCCTCTTTGTCAGTCGGCAGCTTGGCGCCCGGACGGAAAGTAAAGTTTACGGTCTGATTGTTGTTGCTCCATGCGGACGTGAAGCTGGCCGCATCATAGATCGGGGTGCCGGAGAACCGCACTTTGGCCCGCGTGCCGTTGGTGACATGGCCAGTGTCCCGGCTGGGGTCATGGGTATAGAGCAGTACCTGGGTGCAGGTCAGCGTGTATCGACCCTGGGCCCCGGTGTTGGGATTGGTCATGTCGATGCCGGCAGCCACGTCCGTGCGGGGGCCCGAGACATAGACGGCAAAAGCGGTTTCGACGTCAGTCGTGTTGACGGGCTCACTAAACGTCAGCGTGAAGGTCGTGGCCGGATCGACGCCCGTGGCATTGCTGGCTGGCGTGAAGCTGATGACTTCCGGCTGGTCGGATAACGAAAAGACCCGGTCCAGGCCGCCACCAAAGCCGACGTTGTTGATATTGGGATCCCCCGTCGGGTTGGCCAAGGGCACGATCGTCTGCCGGCGGGACGTCAGCCCCGCCTTTGTCGCCGTCACCAATAGCGTCGCGCCCTGCGGGGCACCGGCCAGGGTGTAGGCACCGGTCTGGGTGGTTGTGGACAGGGTGTTGGTCCCGTTGGGAAATAGACCCGCCCCGATCACGGTGCCGGTCACGGTCACCCCGCCCAGCAGGGCGCCCAAGTCGTCATGGACGTTGCCGGTGACGGACGTCCCTGCAACAGGCGTGGGTGTCCCGCCACCCGCACTGCCGCCGGTGACAGGTGTCTGGAAACCGTTGATCGCCGGCAAACTGCCCACCGTGAGGATGCCGACGGTCCCCAGCTCGGTCGCATTGCGGATGAGCGCCACCGCCGCTGTCACGGCACGGCTATCAAGGAGGTTGGGCGATCCGCCGGCATTGAGCGAGTGGGTGAGCAGGTCGGCAAGCAACTCGACGCCGCGATCGTCCGCCTGGAGACCGAAGAGGGACCGGGCTGTGGAAAGGACGTCGATGTCGGGGGTACCCGGGGTGCCTGCCGGAATGACGGCTTGCAACGCGATCCGTCCATCGGGCGTCGCGACGCGCACCTGTGCCACAGCGCCCCGCAGAGCCGCCGACAGGTGCAGCACCGCCTGCAACTGTCCCTGGCCGTCCCAGGTGAGCTGATGAAAGCGGTACTGCCCCTGGGTCAGCACCTGACCGTTCACTGTGACCGTCAGCCTGGCCAACTCCCTGATACCCAGTTCCTGGGGCGTGACGAGACCCTGCGTCCGCAGACTCCCCTGCAACGCCCCGAAGGCCCCGGCGGGAAACACGATGCGGACGCTCAAGGGCTCGCTCGCAAGCGGCGGAACCGTTGTGGGGGGAGGAACCAGCGGCACTTGGGACGAAGCAGCCGGGAGGACGGTCATGTGCGACGCCACTGCGGCCGGTGCGATCGTCGTCGACGGCAGGATCGGGGCTGTAACGTGCGGCGGAGTGCAGCTGACGAGGATCAGGCCGGTCAAGACGAAGGCGTGGTGGCGCAACATGGAAGCTCCCGGCAGGTCATAAGGGGGAATCGGGTGACAGCTGCGCCAGGCCCCCAAGGGTCCGTCGGATTCAATAAATGCGACCTACAGTCACTGACTGGAATAAAATAGATCAATCATTGCAGGCATTGTCACCCTAGCACAAAGCTCGCATCCCCAAATCAATATTTACGATCTAAGCTCATTTTTGAGCATTTCCGGCCCCGGATTTACCCTGGTGGCGGTCGGGCTAGCCGCTGACGCCAAACTGCACCATCTTGGCCATCCTTGATTTATCTGCAGACAGCCGAAACCACCGTTTAGGGCTGGTGCGGAGCGCACGCAGTCGCCAAGCGAGGCACGATCACCCTGGATCTGACGATGCACCGCGTCGTAGGCGGCTTTGCCGTCGCCGGGATCGGATCCCTATTCAATCGCCTCCAGTGGCCCCGTCCCCCGCCCTGTCGACTTGGCCAGATCCAGGCGGGTGCCCGTCGTCAGCTTGGCCAGGATCGAAAAGAGCACCGGCAGGACCAGCAGGGTCAGGCACATGGCGGAGATCGTCCCACCGACGACGACGACGGCGACCGGCTGCTGAGTCTCGCTGCCCATCGCCCGGCTCATCGCCGCAGGCAGCAGTCCGAGGGCGGCCAGACAGCCAGTCATCATCACGGGGCGCAACCGGTCCATGCAGCCGGTGAAGATCGCCTCACGCATGGGGATGCCCTGCAGCAGATTCGCCTTGATCGCCGAGAGGATCAGCACACCGTTCAGGCTGGCCTGGCCGATCAGGGCGATGAAACCGACGGCGGCCGCCACCGAGACGGGCATGCCCATGACGAAAAGCCCGAAGACGCCGCCGATCAGGGCGAGCGGGATCGTCAACAGGACGAGACCGGCGAGCAGCAAATTGCTGAAGGCGCCGAAGAGCAGGACGAAGGTGATGATCAGGGCCACCGGCACGACCGTCGCCAGCCGGTTCATGGCCCGTTCCTTCGACTCGAACTCGCCGCCCCACTCCGCCCGGACGTCTTTGGGCAGCGGTGCCTGCTGGGCGACGGCGCGACGGGCCTCGTCGACGAAAGAGCCCAAATCACGGCCGCGCACGTTCATGCGCAGCCCGATGTAGCGCTTGCCGTTTTCCCGGAAGATGGAGGCCCGGCCAAAGCCGCTCTCCACATGCGCCAGCAGCGACAGGGGCACGGGCCGTCCGCCCTTGACCGGGATCAGCATCTGCCGGATCTTGTCAGCCTCGTTGCGGGCATTTTCCGGGAAGCGCAGCATCACCGGCACAGGGATTTCGCCTTCCCAGTAGACACCCGTCTTCAACCCGCCCAATGCGGCGGCGATGAAGTGCTGGAAGTCGTCCATGTCCAGGCCGTAGCGGGTCATCGCCACCCGGTCAGGATGGATCTGCAACTGGGGCTGCATGCCGCTGCGGACAATGCCCAGATCGGCGACACCGGGGACACCGGCGAGGATATTCTTCCAGTTTTCGGCGATGTCCTGCAGTTGCTTCAAATCTGTCCCGTACAGCTTGCAGGCGATGTCACCGGGCTGACCGGAGAGACTGTCGTTGACGTTGTCGGCGATCGGTTGGGAAAAGGTGACGTCGGCGCCGGGGATCTGCCCGACGAGTGGCGTCATCTCGGCGACGAGGTCGTCGACGTTGCGGATGTGCTTGGGCCAGTCGTCGGGTGACTTCAGCCGGATGAACATTTCCAGGTTGTTCGGCAGATTCGGATCCGTGCCGTCCTCCGGGCGCCCCAGCTGCATCAGCACGTCCTTGACGCAGGCATGCGTGGCCAGGGTCGCATAGATGCGGGGCATCAGCCGGCGCCCTTCGTTCAGGCTGATGTTCGCGGGCAACGTGAAGGTCACGTAGAGCGAGCCTTCGTTCAAGGCCGGCAAAAACTCCGTCCCCAGCCGTGGCAGGGCCCAGACCGAGGCGGCGATGGCGAGGCCCGTGCCGACCAGCACGATGGCGGCATGATCCAGGCACCAGTTCAGCGCCGGACCGTAGCCCTTGACGACGACCCGCAGCACAGGAGACTCCCGATGCTTGGGCGCCTTGCGCTGGTAAAAGAGCCAGGCCAGCACGGGTACCAGGGTGATGGAGAGGAGCAGGGCACCCACCAGGGCCGAGACGACCGTGTTCGCCATCGGGGCGAAGATCCGGCCCTCCACCCGCTGCAACAGGAAGATCGGCAGGTAGGCGGCAATGATGATCGTCAGCGAAAAGACGGTCGGGCGGATGACCTCGTCGAGGGCCCGCTGCAAGGCGCCCAGCACCGTCTCGTGGTGATTCACGCGGTGCTGCAGGCGCATCAGGATCGCCTCGATGATCACGACGCCGCCGTCGACGATGACCCCGAAGTCCACGGCCCCCATGCTGAGCAGGTTGGCGCTCATGCCCCGCATGTACAGGTAGATGAAGGAGAACAGCAGGCTGAGCGGGATGAGCATGCCGACGATCACGGCCGCCCGGAAGTCCATCAGGAAGACCCACAGGACGAGGATGACGAGGACGGCGCCCTCGATCAGGTTTTTTGACACTGTGTGCATGGTCTGGTCGACCAGTTCCGTCCGGTCATAGAAAGGGACGACCTTGGCCCCGTCCGGCAGACGCTGGTTCAGGTCAGCGATGGCGTCGCGGACGTTCTGCAGGACGACGGTCGGGTTTTCGCCGCGACGCATGAGGATCGTGCCTTCGACGACGTCCCGCTCCTTGCCGTGGGAGGCCACGCCCTGCCGGGGTGACCACGAGATGACCACCTCGGCGACGTTGCGCACGAGGACCGGCGTGCCGTTGCGCTGTTTGATGCCGACATTGCCGAGATCATCCAACGACGTGACCAGGCCATGGCTGCTGATCACGAAGCCCTCGCTGCCCCGTTCGAGCATGCCGCCCGACGCATTGACGGAGGCCTTTTTCAGGGCCTCTTCCAGTTCCTCCAGGGCGACATCATAGGCGGCCAGACGCGACGGCGACGGCATGACGTGCACTTCCTTCCACAGGCCGCCGAAGGTGACGACGTCGGCCACGCCGGGGACGCGCAGGAGGGCCGGCCGAACCGTCCAGTCCTGCAGCTGGCGCAGCTTCAGCACATCGCCGCCGGCGCCCGACAGGGTGTAGCGGTAGACCTCACCGATCGGTGTCGCCAGGGGCCCCAGTTCCGGGATCACCCCTGCCGGCAGGTCGGCATCGCGCAGGCGTTCGAGGACCAGTTGCCGAGCCAGCAGGAGGTCGGTGCCGTCCTTGAAGGTAAGGGTGACGTTCGACAGCCCGAACAGGCTGATGTTCCGCATGCGCAGCAGGCCCGGCATGCCGTTGAACGCCCGCTCCAGGGGCAGGCCGAGCTGGCGCTCGACCTCCTCGGTCGGCTGACCGGTGAAGTCGGTGATGATCTGGACCTGGGGGTCCGTCGGATCGGGAAAGGCCTCGATCGTCAGGTTGCTGAAGGACCATAGCCCCCAGAGGCCGATCCCCAGGGCAAAAAACGGGACGGCCAGCCAGTTCCGCAGGGACCAGCGGGCGATACGCTCAAGCATGCTTACTGCCCCACTTCGTTCAGGAGCAGGATGGCGCCTTTGGCGACGACCACGTCACCGGGGTGGAGGCCGCGGACGATCTCCGAGCGGCCGTCGCCCTGCAGTCCCACCACGACTGGACGCCGGACCAGCCGGCCATCTGGCTGTTTGATGAAGACGACCGACT
The DNA here is from genome assembly GCA_014377495.1 of Candidatus Sericytochromatia bacterium. Taxonomy (GTDB): domain Bacteria; phylum Cyanobacteriota; class Sericytochromatia; order JACMPN01; family JACMPN01; genus JACMPN01. The sequence continues at coordinate 15,030 of JACMPN010000577.1, read as the reverse complement.
CCAGGTCATCGGTGACGACTGATTCTGTCGGCAGGACGAGGGCTTTGACGTTGGGCCGGCCAAAGACCACCTGCACGTAGCCGTTTGGCCGCAACCAGGCTGCGGCCCCCAGGGTGTGCAGACGCACGGCGACCGTGTGCAGCTCCGGATCGACGGCCCGGCTGATCGACTCCACCCGGGCCAGCACCTCGCGGTCGCCCCGCCCTGGCGACAGGATCCGGGCCGTGTCCCCGGCGCCGATGCCGTCCAGGTCCGCTTCCAGGACCTGGGCCCAGACGACCAGCTTGTCCAAGGCCGCCATCTGCAGCAATGAGGCGGCGTCCGGCCGGGCTTCGACACCGGGGGTGACGTCAGCCTTGACGATCACCCCGTCGTGCGGCGCCCGCAGCCAATAGGTCGAGTCGCTGTCCATCTCGATATTCAGGGCACTCAGCTTCTGGGTCAGGGTCGCCAGGTTGACGGCTGCTTCCCGGGCATCCTGCATGGCGCTGAGCAGGTCTTTTTCGGCGATGGCATGAGCCTGGCTGAGTGTCCTGGCATTGCTGGCGGTTTTTTCCCGCAGGGTCAGGGTCTGCTGGGCCAGGATGCGGTCCCGCCGCAATTCCGCCATGACTGAGCTGCGGATCTGCACCAGGCGCTCGCCGCGGTGGACGATCTGGCCGACCCGGGCCGCCACCGTCTCGACCCGACCCGGCACTGGTGCTTGGACCGACCAGGTCTGAGTCTCCAGGGGCACCACCCGGCCGGCCACTGGCAGCGATGGGATCGGACGACCCTCCGTCACCGTGTGAAAGGTCAGCCAATGCCACCGGGCATCGGTGGCGGGCCAGGCGACGGCCGCCGCCGCCTTGGTCGTGCTGGCCGGCGCTTCGTGCGCCGTTTCCTTACAGCCCGCCAGCAGCAGGACACTGATGGCAAGTCCGGTGGCTAGGGCGTGGCTGGATCGGGCGTTCATGCGGGCGTCTTTCAAGGGGCTTCCTTCGCAGCAGGGCTCAGAAGTGGATCGGGCAACTGCCAGGCCAGCAGCCGCCGGTAATCGACGAGGGCGGTGTGGAGCTGTTCCAGCAGGTCCACGCGCACGCCTTCCAGATCGAGGTAGGTGCGGCGGACCTGGATAAAGTCCGTCAGCGGGATCCCCCGTGCCGTCAGGGCCGTCTGCAGGCGGGCCAGGGTGGCCCTGGCGGCGGGCAGTCGCTCGGACCGCAGAGTGACCAGCCCCTGGGAGAGCAGCGTGGCCCGCTGCCGGATGTTCGCTTCGTTGAACGCCGTCGTCGACGCCTGGGCCTGCAACGCCACGGTGTAGGCCTCGGACCGGGCCTGGGCGTCGATGGTCTCCGCCTCGCCGGCCTGGAAAACGGGGATGGGCCCCGACACGGACCAGGCCAGACTGTGGGGGATGTTGCCGGGCAGGGTGTCGAAGGTATAGGCGACACGGACGCCCACATCCGGCACCCAGAGCTGCTTGGCGATCGCCAGATCGACGCCGGCCTGGGACCGTTGCAGCTCCAGCATCCGCCGCTGGGGCAGGTGGTCGAGCTGGACGGTGGGGTCGGGCCATTGGACCGGCAGATGGGCCAGCCGGTCCATGATCCGCTCGGCCTCGCCGCTCTGCAGCTCCGGGGCCTGGGTCAGCGTGAGCATCGCCCAGTCGTTCCGGGCCTGTTCGCGGGTGATGCGGGCCAGATCAGCCAGTGTCTGCAGCCGGCCCTGCTCGAGGAGCAGTTTTTCGTGGTCCAGCGGGGCCGTAAAGCCCTCCTTGGCCGTCAGGGCGGAGAGGCGGACGAGCTCCTGCACGACAACCGTCTGTTCATGCCAGAGTTGCAGGCGCAACTGGGAGATGGCCAGGCGCCCGACGACGGCCAACAGGTCCGCCGTACGCTGCTTGTGCATGTCCAAGGTTTGCCAATGGGCGAGACGTACGCCGTACTGGGCCCGCGCCTGCCGCAAAGGCCGCTTGGTGAAATCGACGGGTTGGGTGACCCCGACGTACTGCGCCGGGGCGTGGAAGAGGTTCGTGCCTTCGGGCATGAAACCGAGGCCCGTCGGCAGGCTGAGCTGGCCCACATCCACCAGGGGATTAGGGAACAGCTCGCTCCGCCGCAGATCGGCCAGCGACTGGCGCTCGGCAAAGGCTGCCTGGCGCACGTCCGGGTTTTGGGCCCAGATCAGCGCGGCCAGCGCCGGCTCGCTCGTCAGCGCCACCACCGGCGGGACGGTGGCGGCCGCCCAGGCAGGTGTGGCGGTCGCCAACAGGCCGACTAGGCCGAGGGCCGAGAGTCGCCGGAAAGCGGCAAAGCGAGCGGGATGTCGACGACGGGTCATGATGTCACGGCGGGTGCGGGATGGGGTGGACCGGGCCGGAGCCGGGCGGCACTCCCCTGAGGCGTCAGGTGGATGATAGGACATGATCTCAGGTTAGACCGGGGTGACCCCGATTGGTTCCATGATGCAGGACGACTTGACGATCAATCGGACCGGAGGCCGCCCCGGCCTGCAACGTGCCTGCCCGTAAAGATCCGGTTAAGAAAGTAAAGGGTCGGTTGTGCCTATAAGCCAAGAACGGTAACCCATGGTGGAGGCGACAACTGGTGCTCACGGCGCTACAGCGGACGACGACCCGGTTGCCGATGCCGGCGGGGGGGGGCCCCATGCTGGGGGCCGTGCCCTCCCGCCCGACTTCAGGCGGCGACCATGTGGAGCTGCGGCCGCTGGTCCGCCGGTCACCGCTGCTGACGGCTGTTGCCCCGGTTGTGCAGTTTGACCCCCCGGACCAATCCCCGACCGTGGCCCCGGCCGACCTGCTGGGTACGGTCGACTATTACCGCTGGCGGGCGGCGGACTTTACCCGCCGTCATCCGGGCCAGCCGGTGCCGGCCTACTATCTGGGCTACGGCGACAAGTACGCCCACCGGTTTTCCGAAAAGCTGGCCCCCCAGCTGAGCCCGGACGGTCAAAAATGGCTGACTGCCACCCGGCTGCAGCTCCAACAGGCCATCGAACACAAGCTCCAGGCTGATCCCACCGCCTTCGCCCGCTTGGAACAGGCTGACCGGGCATTCACCCGCTTTGCCTACCGCACCCATCCCCAGGCCTACCTGAATGCCGGCATCACGGATCTGCACGGCTGTGACCTGCTGGCGATCGTCAAGACGCCGGATCTGCGGGACCTGATCTCGGTCAGGGGCATCGCCCAGATGGCCAAGGTGGGCGGGGCGATGCTGGAGCGGCGGATGCTCTGGGCCGGGCGGCAGCTCAGTCAGGAAATCGCCGTGGCCGGCCGCGTCCTCGCCCCGGGTGCGGCCCGGGCGGGCAGCCGCGGTGTCGGCGGCGCCGTGCGGGGCGTCATCCGCCTCCTTTAAGGCCCTGCGCCGACAGGATGGACAATTGCCACCCGGCACCTGATCGCCTGGCGCTGCGCACGCAATCGGGCCCGGCTCACGTCTGAGAGCCGGGCCCGTGGCGATGAGGGTTTCTACCGGTTCACGGCCGGTTCGGGGACGCGTGAACTGCCATTGGGATCGCCGCCCAAGGCAAGGATATTGGCTTCGAGTTCCGCCCGACCTCCCTGGATGAAGGTCTGGTTGCTCGCCACGGCATCGGCGCTCATGGTGTTGGTCTTGGCGCTGGTGGCGATGCCCGTTTCCGTTTCGGGCGAGAAATCACGCTCCAGAGCCAGGTGCATGAACCGGATCTTGTCGTCCTTCGAAATGGTCGGATCCGCCACCAAGGCTTGCAGTCTGGCCGGGAACGCGGCCTGGAACTGACTGTTGGCCTCGTTAACCCGGTGTTGCAGGCCAGCGCCCTTGGTGAGCGTGTTGTCCATGATGTTCTGCTTGCCGTGGCCGGATTCGACGACCGCTTTTGCACCGGGTGCCATGAAATTGGCGAGGCCGGTGACGTTAAACTTGGCCTGCCCACCAACCTTGATGTCCACTTTGTTCGCCATGTTTTCGCCGGTCATTCCCTCTTGGGGCCGGCCACCCGTCACTGCGATCAGTTCCGACATGCTGATGTCATGGTCTGCCCCGATGACCTTCTCCAGGTTCTTCAGACCCTCGTCGCCATGGACGGCGACGGTTGTCTTTTGGCCCTTCATGGTCACGTCTACGTTTTGCCAGCCGGCATTCCCTGGGATCGCACCACCGTCCATGTCTAAACCACCCTTCGCCACTCAAAAAGTGAGGTATCGCCCAGCGCGGTCCTCGCTCTATACATCGTTCAATTAAAAATATCGTACCCTGAGGTCGCCCGGTAAAAACCGAGTTTCGGCCGCCACGTAGAACTACTTGTACAAACAAGTGCCCAGCCCCGGCACGATGAGGGCTGGACCGACGCGCCAAAGCCCGATTTCGGGGTTGTACTGCCGATTTCCGCACGCCGTACCCACTGCCGGACAGTAGGGATCACAGACCCTGTTGCGATACCGGAACAATCGCCATCATGGGGCGAGACGCGGCCGGGAAACGCCCGGGTGGCCGGGCCAAACGAACCGCAATGGCAGGTCGACGGCGCGAGAGATCCCGACCCGGCGGCCCACAGCAACGACCGGTGGTGCCGGACCCGGTTCCAGCCGCAACACCGTCCCACCGAGCAGATCGAGCCCGTTGTGGCCCCGGTCCAGGGCCAGGGCCTGACAGAGCTTGCCGGGACCGTTGGTCAGCTGGCGCCGATCGGAAATCGGGCGATTGGCCGACAGCCAATCGCCCCCGTCTACAGGTTCAACGGCCCGGATCAAGACGGCTTCACCCATGCCGGCAGCCTGGGTGACAACGTTCAGACAGTGGCAGGACCCATAGGTGAAATAGACGTAGCTCGTGCCTGGCAGGCCGAACATCGGGGCGTTGCGCGGCGTCTGGCCTTGGTGCGAATGACTGGCAGGGTCTCCGACCGACAGATAGGCCTCGGTTTCCAGAATGCGGCAGCGGACCCAGCCGTCGGGCGTCGCCCGCAGCAGGTAAGCACCGATGAGCCGTCTGGCCACCTCGGGTGTGGGCAGGAGAAAATCGGCTGGCATGAACGATGGTGGCGGCATGGTGGGTATTTTACGGGAACCCTGGGCCACGCTGCGCTTGCTGCGACGTAAGGTCGCGCCACCCACCGCCCGTGCTCCTGTATGCGGCAGCACGGGTCGCCATCGGCGAGCCCCGTGCCTCACCAGCCTGTTTGGCACCATCCCACATGCCGCACACAGGGTCCATCGGCCGGCGATCCGGCAGGCGAAGGGATATGCTCCCGATCAAACTGACGGGATCTGATCCCGCTAGGGACACGGCGATGCGGCGGGCCCTGCCGACGGGGTTGGCTGGGGCACTGCAGGCAGTTTCCGGTAGACTGATTAGGTCTTGGCTGCCTGCAGCCCCTACACACGTGTCGAACCAGCCGGCGGGACTACCCGCCGAGCCGCTGATATAAGGGAGAACACCGTGAAGATCACCGTCGTGGGTGCCGGCCAAGTCGGTGCCACCACCGCGTTGCGCCTGGCCGAAAAGCAACTGGCTCGCGAAATCGTCCTCATCGACATCGTGGAAGGCATGCCTCAGGGCAAAGCCCTGGACCTGGCCGAGTCCGGCCCGATCTCCGGCTACGACATCAAGATCACCGGTTCCAACGACTACGCCGCCATGGCCGGCTCCGGCATCGTCATCGTCACCTCCGGCCTGCCCCGCAAGCCGGGCATGAGCCGTGACGACCTGCTGAAGACGAACGCCGACATCATCACGGGCGTCTCCAAGGCCATCAAGGAGCACGCCCCCGACAGCATCGTCATCACCGTGACGAACCCGCTCGACGTGATGACGTACCTGACCTACAAGGTCACGGGCTTCCCGTCCGGCCGGATCATCGGCATGGCCGGCGTGCTGGACACGGCCCGCTACCGGACCTTTATCGCCGAAGCCGTCGGCGCCTCCGTCAAAGACGTCCAAGCCTTCGTGCTCGGCGGCCACGGTGACTCCATGGTCCCGCTGCCCAGCTATACGTCGGTTGCCGGCATCCCCCTGGCGGAGCTGCTACCGGCCGACACCATCGAAGCCCTGGTCAACCGGGCCCGCAATGGTGGCGCTGAGATCGTCGCCCTCCTCAAGACCGGCTCGGCCTTCTATGCCCCCTCGGCTGCCGTCGTCGAGATGGTCGAGTCGATCGTCAAGGACCAGAAGCGCATCCTGCCCTGCACGGCGTTCCTGGGTGGCCAGTACGGCCTGAACGAGCTCTACTTCGGCGTGCCCTGCAAGCTGGGCAAGAACGGCGTCGAGCAGATCATGGAGCTCAAACTCGACGATGCCGAAAAGGCCGCCCTGCACCAGTCGGCGCAGGACGTGCTGGAAAACATCGCCAAGCTGGCGATCTAACCGCACGACGATGATGGTTACCCCACCTCCCCGCCGCACGCCTCCCGCCCCACCTGCGCGTCTCCCGCGCCGGACACGGCGTTGGCGACCCGTCATCCTGGCAGTGATCATGCTGCTCAGTGCGGGCGGCGGGAGTTTGGGGGGCGTACTGGCAGCCACCTGGGGCAGTCTCAAGCCGGGCTCGCTGAGCCTGGCGGATCTGCCGTCGCTGGCCATGCCGCTGAACCAGAAGCTGAACATCCTCGTCCTCGGCTCGGACATTGCCTATGACAGCCACGGCAAGCGTGTCGAGGGCGGGAGCACCCGCTCCGACACGCTGATGATGATCGGCGCCGATCCTGCCCGCAAGCGGATCAACGTCCTCTCCATCCCCCGCGACACCCGGGTGCTGATCCCCGGCCAGAACAGCTACGACAAGATCAACGCGGCGTACGCCATCGGCGGACCCGAGCTGACCATGAAGACCGTGACCAGCTTCACCGGCGTGCCCATCGACGGCTTTCTGGCGTTGCGGGTCGACGGTCTGGTGGCTCTGGTCGACCTCATCGGCGGAGTCGACATCCACGTCGACGAGCGGATGTATTACGTGGACGAGACGGCCCATCTGGGGATCAACATCCACAAGGGCTGGCACCACATGAACGGCGCCCAGGCCCATCAGTACGTCCGCTTCCGCCATGACGCCCTCGGCGACATCGGCCGGGTCCAGCGCCAGCAGACCTTCATCCGGGCCTGCCTGGAGCGCATGCTGAACCCGCTGGTCCTGGCCCGCCTGCCGCAGATCGTCGGCACGGCCCAGCAGTACATCGACACCAACGTGCCCTACCGAGACCTCGTGCGGGTGGCCAACTTCGCCCGCGGCCTGCCCAAGAGCGACATCCGCATGGTCATGCTGCCGGGCAACTTCTCCTCCGGCAAATACCTCGCCAGCTATTGGCTGCCGAATAGCATCGCCGCCCAAAATGCGATCACGGACCTGTTCCCCGACTCGGCCCTGGTCAACCAGCGGTCGATGCAGGCGGAGACCGTCGACCGGCAGAAGACCGTGCGCGTCACCGTCCTCAACGGCAGCGGTGAGTCGATGATGGCCACCAAAGCCGCCCGGGCCCTGCGGCTTTCGGGCTGGAACGTCTGGGCCATCGCTCCCTATACCCGGGCCGTGGCCCAGAGCCAGGTCATCTGCCAGACGGGTATCACCGACATGGCGCCGTCCCTGCAAACGGCGCTGGGCATCCCGGCGGAGACGGTCTCAGCCAGCGTCGGCGACATCTCGACGGACTTCACGGTCATCGTCGGCAAAGACTACGCCAAGGCCTTTCACGCCCACGCCCTGCCCGGGCAGCAGTCCGACTCTGCCGCCGCACCCACCCGCCGTTGATCCGAGCCGGCCGACCCGGTATTTCCCAAACGGAAACCCCGGCCGGACGATCATCTCGTCCGACCGGGATCTGTCAATCTGGGATGAAAAACAGCCGCCAGGGGGCCTTGGCCCATCGCTAGGGGCTTGGCTTCGTAAAGCCAAACGGCAGGCCGATCGCCAACTGGACGGGCGTGCCGCTGGCCTGCAATGCCTTGACGGAGTTCATCCCGGTGACCAGGGCAGTCTGCCCCCACGACGTGAGCCCGCCGGTCGTCCTGTCGACGTTCCCGGGTGGCGAGCGCAAGGTCGGGGTCTGGTCCCGGATGCTGTTGGGGTTCATCCGCAGGCCATGGGCACGCCCGTCACCGTTGCCATCGAGCTTTTTCAGGGTGGTATCGAGTTCAGCGGCCTGCGTTTTGTTCATGCCGGTGAAGGTGATCTTATTATCAGTCGTACCGCAGTTATAGCTGACACTCGTAGAGGCGCGCCGTCGATAGCCATGGAGGTCTCCTGACCGCTCACCCTGAGGGAGTGTGCCAGCGGCATGCAGCGTTAGGGCGACTGCCCAACGCTGTCCTGTACCCGATCGATTGATAAAAATTCAGACTTTTGCCCCAAAACACCCAGCAAATGACTCGCTCTCAGGCCAGCCTGCGGCGACGACAGCGCAGCCGTTCATAGAATCGGGCTATGGGGCCGTTGCTTGCAGGAGTTCCGACAGCGGCGCCTTGGAACCGGCGGAGATCCGGTCGTATATCCGCTCACCCATGTCGTTGCCCCGATTATCGGGCTCATTGTCGTCCCCCGCCCCGGTGACGCCGATTTTGGACAGGGCGCCGGACATGAAGTCGCCAAAATCCGTGAACACCCAGGCCGCGACCGTGCTGGCGTTCATGTAGGCATCCGCCGCCACAAGGGCATGGGAGACGTCCACGTCCTTCCCGTCGCTGCCGGGGATTTCCTTCCAGCGGTGGCCCAGTGACGAGGCGATGTCATTCACGGCGCCGGTCACCTTGGCACTCGGCTCATGCGTGCCCATGTCGAATCCGACAAACTGCAGGGCGGTGTCCGAGTAATGCACCCGCCGGATGGCCCGGGTGAGGTCACGCCGCTCCGTGTCCGCCCCCCCGGCCGATCCCACGGCATGTTCGAGGAGGCCGGTGAGGCGGGCGTAGTTCGCCGTGTTCGGTGTGGCGAGCTTGGCAAAGCCCGGCAGGATGACCTTGGCCAGATCGCCCTTGGAAAAATCGCCCACGGTCGAACTAACGTTGGCCAAGACCGTATCGAGGCGGGCAGGTGCGCCGGTAAAGTACTCGGTGAGCCCGTCACGGGCACCCTGAGCTTCCCCCGGGGTCAACCCCGACTGCGGCTCGACCGCCAACGATGGCAGGATGACATCCGTGGCGCCTGTGACGAGGCGCCGGACATCGGTTGTGGTCCCGGCAGCGCCGAGGACATCCGCCAATTGGGGATCGGTCGCCAGGATGCGGCCCACTGCCGGGGCCAGCGTCGGTTCCTTCAGCAACCCGTCCATGATGGCCGCCCGGACGCTGAGGCCGGCGCCCGCACAAACCCCTCTGGCGGTGGCCACGTCATTGGTGGCCAGCGCGGTGCGGATGGCACCCGTGCGGCCGGCAGGATCGAGCCCGGCGCCCGTATCGGGGCGGACCTGCACCCCGCTCGGCGTCGCCGGATTGCTCACAGGTCGCCAGGTCACTGGCGGGTGCATGGGACCGGCCGCCACATCCATGATCTGCGAAGCCAGCACCGCGGCATCCGCCTGGCTTGTCGTGTAGGGGATCAGCCCCTCCAGGATCCGCCCCCGGGCGGTCGGACTGGTTGCGCCACCGGCGTCGCTGATGATGGCCACGGCAGCCGCATGATCGACCCGTCCGGCCGTCATCACCGTCGCCAGCCTGGCATCCAGGGATGGGACCGGCACGGTGGGAAGCACGGCCGAGGCGGGCTGTGCGGCCACGGACCCGGTCACGGGGAAGTGCAGGCTGGCCGGATCGAAGGCGATGACGGCCTGGCCTCCGTTTTCTTTGGCAAATTGGGAGTCGTAGGCTTTCGACGTATTGGCTTTGGACCAGACGTCATGGATCTTGTGGGCGGCGGCTTGGGCATCCGCCGTGGGCAGTCCCTCGGCTTCCAGGACCTTGACCAGGGCATGCTCGTTGGAGATCTGCTGGCCCTTGGCCATGGGCACGGCGAGCATCATCAGCTGGCGGGCCTCGGTGGCATTGATGCCGCCGCCCGACTGGAACCTCTCACGCACACCGCTCATTGGCGCCTCTTTTCAGCCGATAGCGTCCCGCATTCTGCTGTCGTCGGAAATGCCGGCAAGCTTGCTGAAAACGGTTACAGGTTTCCACCAACCGCTGCCTCGGGGCACTTCGGCCGGCGCCGGCCCTGCGGCGGGCGGGACCGGATCATGGGAGCATGACGCTGCACCCGGCAAAACCCCAGGAGGAAAGAGTCATGGCCGAGATCGATATGGCGCTGATGGCGCAGCTGGACGAAGAACTCGGTCGGTTGTCCGATGGTGACAAGTCCCTGTTCTTAGAGACCCTGCAGACCGCCGCCGCCGCAGCCTCGCGCGGCGAGGCCGTCAAGTCCGAGGCCGTAGCCGCATTGGCCTCATCGTGCGATGACTGGGAAGCTGTGCAAACCGTGCTCGTCGCCTTTCAGCGGCTCACGGCCGGCCTCGTCGAACCTGTTTAGCGGGCGAACCCTGCCGCGGGAGTCGCCGCAATGACCCGGGGCTTGCCGAAGCCGTTTTGCCAGCGACGGTGCACCAGCACGGCCATCAGGATTACCTGCATGGCGCCGGCGATCAGGCTGGTCCCGGGATGCCTGGCCAGCCAGGGGCAAAACAGGGCAACCAACTGACCGGCCCCCATCGCCGTGAGGAGACCGGGCACCAGGGCATAGAGGATTGCCAGGTACAGTCCCGCCGTCCAGTCTGCCCGGTTCCGCCGGGCCCCGAGGCTGAAGAACAGCACGATGGCCATGTCCCGCGCGGCAAACAGCAGGAAAGCGACGATCCAGCTGATCACCTCCACCGTGCTGACCCAGTTTTTGGCTCCTTTGGCGGCCACCGCCTGCACGGCATTGACGGGCGAGACCACCAGGAGGACGATCAGGCCCAAGGCCAGCACCGTCGCCATCACCAACGTCGGCAGCCAGACCGGCACGTCTTCCAGCAACCGGCGCCACTGGCCCGTTTGGGCGGCCAGCAGCATGCGGCGCATGGCTGCCGGTTCCTTACGGTCGTTGAACACCATCCCATACGTCAAAATCAGCATCACGCCGGACCCGACGGCCAGGTACAGCGAGGGCATATGGTCCCGGATCTCGGGGGCGGCGGGGATGAATCCGGCGACGAACAGCCAGAGGAACAGCAGGAAGCTGACCCAGACGACGGGTGTGCCGGCGACCTGCAACTCCCGGCTCATCTGCCGGTAGCAGCCGATCAATGCCCAGACGACCCACAGCGTCACGGAAATCAGGGTCAGGTCGATCGCCGCAAAGGGGTAGCCGAACCAGCTGACGGCATCCTTGAAGCGGTAGAGACTGAACAACGGCCAGGCACTGAGGATCCCGATCACGCAATAGCCGATGACAGCCGAACGGCCCTGGGCCTGGCCCTTGCTGACCGCGGCAAGACTGGCCAGCATGGCCACCGCCTGGGACATGAGCCCCGTCAGCAACAGCAGGACGACGGTCGTCAGACTGCGTTCCGGCGCGCTGAGGCCGTAGACGGTGAGACAGATGAGGCTGCCGTACCAGGGGAAAATGGTGCTGCCGAAGAGCTTGCCCCAGGTCATGGACCACGGGCCGATGGACGACATCCGCTGGACGTCCCACGTGCGGCTCTTGATCTCGCCGCTGACCGTCTCGGCGGCCAGGTAGGTGCCCCAGCCGAAGGTGAACAGGCAGGTCAAGGTCAGTGCGGTCAGGGTCACGACCCCGTCCGCCGGATCCGCCGAGAGGTAGGCGAGCAGAAAGATGCCGCCCAGCACCAGGGGCATGCCGATCAGCCGATGCAGCGTCAGCTCCAGCCAGAGGTTGCGCTGAAATTCCGGATTGAGGTTCATGGCTGGTCCCCGCCGACGGTCGTGCCCATCGAGTGCAAATAGGCGTCCTGGAGATTGGTCCGTTCGGCGACAAACCCGCAGACGGGCAAAGTCTGATCACCGATCAGGGTCTGCAGCAGGGCCCGTTGGGCGTCCGCCGCCGCCGCAAAGCGGAACGAGACCGCCAGATCGGTGCCGGTGACCTGGCTGATTCCCGGCACGGTGCCGAGCCGCTCTGCCAGACGCTCGACAGGCTCACTCAGGGTCAGCCCGATCATCACCGTCGCCTCGTCACGTAGTCCGAGCGCCTGGTGATCGACAATTTTGCCGCCTCGGACGATGACCATCGTCGTCGCATACTCCTCCAACTCGGCCAGGATATGGGACGAGACGACCAGGGTGATCCCTTCTGCCCGGAGGGTGAGGAACAGGTCGGAGAGGTGCTTACGAGCCTCGGGATCCAGGCCCGAGGCGGGCTCGTCGAGGAGGAGCACCTGGGGCTGATGGACGATGGCCTGGGCGATTGCCAGCCGCTGGCTCAGGCCACGGGACAGGGTCTTCGTCTTTTGCGCCAGCCGGTCGTCGATCTGCAGACGTTTGGCCGCCAGACCGACGGCCCGCGTCACCCGGGACTCCGGCAGGCCGTGGGCCCGGGCCAGATAGTGGAGGGACTGGCCGACCGTCAGTTCCTGAAAGAGGCCGAAGAAATCCGAGACGTACCCGACTTTGCGGTGGCAGTCCCGGGGGTGGGCGAGGACGTCGAGACCGTCGATGGTGATCGACCCGGAAATAGGCTGATCCAAGGCGGCCAGGCAGCGCATCAGGGTGGTTTTGCCGGCACCGTTCGGACCGACGAGGGCCGTGACGTCGCCACGCCGGATGGTCAGCGACACGTCGTCCAGAGCGCAGACGCCCGGATACTCGAAGACCAGGTGCCGGACGTCGATCATGGCCGGGAACTCATGTGACACGTCTGCCATCTCCCATTTCACAGCGGATCCGAGACCCAGGTCCGGCCCTCGCGAGACCAGCCGGTGGGATCGTCGCCAGTCCGCACAGTATGCCAGCCCCACCGGCCGCCGTCAGAACGGCCGGACCCGCCAGGATGCCTTTGGCCAGGCCGGCCTATGCTGTCCGAGGCACCGGGATTTAGGGTGGCATCAGTGAGGATAAACATTTGCGCACACGTGCTTTTGCTTCCGTTGTGCTCAGCCTCTTCACCGCCGCCTGTCTGCCGCCGTCGCTCTCACCCCTTCCCGTTACGGCACCACCTATCGGCATGCCGTTCCGTATCCAGGCCGTCGGCCCCACCGTTTACACGGCCTTTCCGGCCACCAACGGCCAGCCATCCGACTTCAAGGACGCCACCACCGACGTCTCGCCGATCCCCGCATGGCTATACAGCGGCAAATGGGCGCGACTGGCCAGCCAACAGGGATTCAGCGGCGGGGTGTTTCATCAGGACGAGACCGGACCCTACCCGCACGTCAGCATCCGCCGTTACAGCGGGACCACCTTCGGCCAAAACGGCGTACTGCCGCCCAAATACCGGATTAGCCTGGCCATCCAGCCTTTCGCCCAAGCCGATCACATGCCCCCGATCGGGGAAAACGGCGTCCTCGTCTACTACCGCAATCCAACGAACTATGTGGAACTGGTCGTCTCCGGCGGCAACGTCGCCGTCTGGTCGGCGCAAAACAGCGGGCCGACCAGCAGCAGCGGGTGGACCGGGCATCACTGGTTCGGCCAAAAGACGGCCATCGGCGAGATCCGCCGGCTCAGCGCCGAGATCGACACGAACGCCCACACGATCAGCTACTGGGTCGAGGGCAATCGGGCCGCCTCGCTGACGATCCCCTTCCTCGCCAACACGCCGGGGCATACGTTTGCCCTGCGATCGATCGGCAACAAACTCAACGTGGGTGAGATCCGGATCGAAGACCTGTCCGGCGGCGGCACATCGCCCCCGTCGCCCGGGCCGACGCCAACACCCACCCCTGCGCCGAGCCCGCAACCGACGGCCACATCCAAGCCGTCGGCCACGCCCCCGGCCGGCCAGGGGATCAGCTTCCAGTCGGTCGGGAGCATGCCCAAGGGCCTCGTCTGGCACGGGGCGGCCGCCAAAGGCAGCACCGTCTATCTCAGCGGCGGGAGCAACGGCTCGGCGAGCTTTACCGGCGTGTGGAGCAGCCCGGCGGGGGCCTGGTCCTGGCAGGACCGGACGAGTCTGCCGAAACCGACCGAAGGCCACGGCTTCACGATCATCGGGTCCTATGCGTACGTGATCGGCGGCTGGGGCCGCAACGTCGGCGGCCCGAGACCGGACGTCCTCAAGGCGGCGATCGCAGGCGACGGGAGCCTGGGCCCCTGGCAGGCCACGACGCCCCTACCCCAGGGCCGGGCCTTCCCCGGCGTCGTCACGGACGGCAATCGGATCATCCTGCTGGGTGGCTGGGGACCCGGTTACAGCAGCCAGACCCCCGTCTGGAGCGCCACGGCCGATGGCGCCGGCAATCTCTCGGCCTGGCAATCCGGACCGGCGCTGCCGGATCGGCGGGCCTGGGCCGGCGCAGCGATCACCGGCGGCAAGCTCTGGGTGACCGGTGGCTCCAGCGGCAGCAAGACGATGGCCACCACCTTCCAGGCCAGCTACAGCAACGGCCAGATCGGCAGTTGGCAAAGCGGCCCGAGTCTGCCGGGCCCCCTCGAAGCCCAGGCCACCGTCGTCTGGGGTGGGGCCCTGACGACGATCGGCGGCGACGATTACTCGACCGGCACACCCTCGCCGACAAACGCCGCTTATCAGCTGATCGGGGGTCTTTGGAAAACCATTGGCAATCTGCCCTTCGCCGGATTCGGTCAGGTCCCCGTCCTCGCCGGCGGCAAACTCTACCTGTTCGGTGGGCACGATGCCGCTCACAACGTCCTGTCGGGGGTCTGGCAGGGCAGCTGAACTTTCCGGCAGCAGACATTGAAACGCCGGACGGTTATGCCGTCCGGCGTTTCCTAATTTCCGTGGGCCAGGCCCGAGGTTCTCTGATCGCGGACTGGGGGCCCCGGCCAATCGAACACCCTGACGGGTTTTCCGGGCGGCCCCTCAAATCAGAATGAGGCCCTGGAGCGGATTACAGCTGAATACCGGTCGTCCAGCCGGCCAGATGAGCCGACAGCTGGCCGAGCGACTCCAGCGCGGCAAAACGGGCCGAACTGGGGGGATCCCCGACAACGACCTCATGCGCCCAGG
>JACMPN010000576.1 GCA_014377495.1 Candidatus Sericytochromatia bacterium | reverse complement strand
TCCGCTTCATCGGGGACCTGCAGGCGCCGGATGAACAGGTGCCGAAGGGCACCTACGAGTCCCTCGTCTTCCATCCGCAGGACCTGCTCGACGAGCTGAGCCAGCCCCGCATGAGCCTCAGGGCACAGGGCGCCGACCGGCTCGACAACCAAGTCGCCATGGCCCTGGAAGGCTTGGCCCGGGGCCGCAAGCAGGCTGCCGTGGTCGGCGCCACGGTGACCGGGATGGTGACGATGATCCGGCACGATTTTGCTGAAAATCCCCAGCTCCGCCCGCGCTACACCCAGTACCTCGAGCGTCTGACCACGTCCATCAACTACCACCTGGATCCCAAACGCAACGATATCCCACCCGAGGGCGACATCCCACTGCGGGGCTTCGACGAAGCCGGCGGTCGGGCCGCATTGGAGTTCATCGATACCCTACGCCAGCAGCTCGATTTGCAAAATTCGGGACCGTCAGTGCCGGCCACCACACGTATTTAAGCGGCCATTGCGCATCTGGCGCAGGCAGTTTGATTGAAAGGAGCACGCCATGCGTGACATCAGAACCGGTAGCAGCGGCGGAACCGCCCCCTTGTCGGCCGATCTGGCGCCCCCGCCGGCGCAACGGCAGGACGTCAAGCCCGGCGACACCCAATCGACCCTCCAGGCTGATGCCTCGGAAGTCCGGACCGTGGCTTCCAAGGCTCAGACGGGCAAGCTGAGTTTCGGCGATCCTGTTGCCGATGCCTACGACAAAGGGGCGGAAAACCTCGCCTCGGCCGTCCTCGAAACGGGCGATACGGGTTTGATCGACAAGGTCAAGGCCCGGCTTGGCGACGTCAGCTCCGACGAGTTGCGTGACATTGCCCGGGGCAAACCGCTGTCCGAAAAGCAGAAAAAGAGCCTGGATGCCAATGAAAAGGGCCTCCTGCTTGAGGCCGTCACGGATACCGGCTGCAAAGCCGCCATGGAACAGCTGAAATCACGGTCCGATTCGGGCTAACGGTGCCGGGCTTCCGACGACCGGCGAGTTGCCTGCAGGCCCTCACAGAATGATGTCCAGCGGCCGTACACTGAGAGTACGGCCGCTTTTTTGCTGAATTTCGAGGGTACCCCATGGAGACTGCCAGCCGCCGGCCCAAGCCGGACGCGCTGCACCTGCTGCTGATCGTCACCTCGTTCACCCTCTGCCTCATCGCGTCCGCCTATCCGATCCGGCTCATCGGCCAACCCTTTGCGGGATTTCGCTCCGAACCCACACTGACCGTTTCGGCCATCAACGACGGGGCCTGGCCGGCCATGAAAGCCGGGTTGCGGGAGTACGACCGGATTATCGCCGTCAACGGCCGGCCGGTGGCCCGGATGGCCGAACTTTACGCCGCCGTGCGGGCTGCCGGCATCGGGCGATCGGTCAGCTACACGGTGGTCCGGGCGGAAGGCGACAAGACCCCCGTCACCGTCACCGTGCCGATCCGCCCCTTCGGCTGGTTCGATCTGCAGAACTTTGCGCTGATCTTCCTGATCGGCTTTGCCCACCTGATCATCGGCACCGTCGCCTACTGGATCAAGCCGGAGAAACCCCTGGCCAAGGTCCATCTCTACATGACGACGGCCGTCGGACTCAGTCTGGTCCTGACCAACGATTACGACTTCGGTGTCTTCTTCCCCAGGATCTGGTTCGTCGCCTGCAGCATGGCCGGGGCCACCGGCCTGCACCTGGGCCTGCTCTTCCCCGAGCCGCGGCGCTTTGTCCGCGACCGGCGCTGGCCCATCGCCCTCGTCTACGGCATCGGCATCGCCGTCTGTCTCGTCTGGCAGGCTCTGTACCAGCCGGTCGGCCTCGTCAGCATGGGCGCCACGGCGATGGACCGCTTTTTTACCGCCTACCAGACAGCGATGATCTGGGGCGGCCTGGGGCCGTTCGGCATGCTGATCCTGCTTTTCAGCGGCCTGCGCACGGCATCGACCCCCCGTACCCGGGTCCAGGCCAAGGTCACCCTGGTGGGGGCGATGGCCGCTTATCTGCCGATGCTGTTGCTCTGGATGTTGCCTGTTTTCGTCCTGGGCATTTCGCTGGATGCCACTGGCTCACTCGTCCTGCTCACGGCCGTCTGCTGGCTGATCTTCCCCGTCTCGATCGCCTATGCCATCGTCCGGCACCAACTCTTCGACATCGACGTGATCATCAAGCTGTCGATGCTTTACTCGACGCTGATCCTCCTGCTTGGTGGGGGCTATTTT
>JACMPN010000575.1 GCA_014377495.1 Candidatus Sericytochromatia bacterium | reverse complement strand
GGCGGCCGGCCCTGCGGCTGCAGCGGTCTTGATGGTGGTGGTCCCGTACTCGGGGAACAGGTGCAGCGGGAAGCTCTTGTCCTTGACGTTGACGTTCTCGCCGTTCGGCATCAGCAGGGGCACGCCGGCGGGGGCCGGGATCATTTCACCGGTTTTGGTGATCAGGATCACCTTGCCGGCTTCACCCTGCTTCCAACCCAACAGCTCGGTGGGCTTGTAGTTGAGCATGCCGCCGTCCTTGCAGGCGGCGATGACCATGCCCTGCGCGGGGTAGTAGGTCTTCCGGGTGATCGTCTGGGTCGTGTAGTCCCGCTTGGCGCCGTCCGGCTGGAAGTCGGCAGCAAGCTTGGGCAGGGTCTGGCCAGCGGCCGCCGGGGCTGCGGCCGGGGCTGCGGCCTGGGCAGGCGCAGCGGTCGGACGGGCACCGCCGCCCAGGGCGATGGCTTCGGGAGAGTTGCCTTCGACCGTGGGGTCGGCAGCGGAGCTGTGCCGGGGGAACGTGGCCCAGACGCCTGCCACCACAACCAACACGGCAGCGATACTGGCCGCCTGCTTGTGCCAGCGCCGGCCGAGGACGGCCTGCTTCTTGCTGTCGGGCATCTTGTACAGCAGCCGGGCCACCGTCTCCTGAGCGAACCCGTCGTTCGGATCGATACGCAGGGCCATCTTCAGTTCGTTTTCGGCCATGGCCTTCCAGCCCTGCTCGAGGTAGCAGATGGCCAGATGGACCCGGTAAAGGACCCGGTGGGGGAACAGGTGGACGGCTTCACGCAAGCACTTGCTGGCAGTGGGGATCTGCTTCTGGCGGAACGCCTTCACGCCCTGGTTGAACAAGGTCTCGATCTTTTCGTTCTCGGGGAGGCGGGTGCCGAAGCGGCGACGGTCGTAAGCGGCCCGCTCGATGGGATCGGAGAGGATCTCGTAGGCCTTGGCGACCAGCATCAGCCGCTGGGCTTCCTTCTGCTGTTCGTAGCTGTCCCCGGCCTCGATGGCCTTGGGCTTGGCGAGAGCCTGGAAGGAGTCGTCGACCTCCCGGCTGGTGGCATTGTCATCAACGCTGAGGATTTGGTAGTAGTCCCGTTCGGCGATAAAACGCTTCGTGCCACGCATTTTGGTCTCTCCCCCAGGTCGTCGATCATGCCGGGAACCTCGACCCGCCCCATCCAAGATGTGGTGCCTGGCTCCTTCATCCGTTATCGGGGGGCGCGGCTGGAAACTTGAGTAAAGATAGCGTTAACTTCGCTCTAAGCACTTCGGGATGACAAGTTTGGCGGGCGCCCGGGGTATACAGAAAAAGGCGCCCCCGCACCGGTGCCAAGCGTGGCTGGGGGCCGGACTAACCCCCGTGGCACCCCGCCCGGGCCCCGGCACTGACGGGGCTGGCCTGGACGTCGCGAACCTGTAGGCGCACCCTAATAGAGGTAGAGACCGATGACCGAAGGCGTATCCCTGAAGACCCCTGGCGAAACCGTCGTCTTGCCAAAGGCGCCCCTCGTGGCCGACGATGCGCCGTCACTTGACCCGGCACGTGACCTGGCCACAGATCCAGCCCCTGATCCGGCAACCGACCCCGTCCAGCCTCCGGTCCCATCGACACTCGGCAAAGACCAATCCGTCATCAAGGAATCACCCAAGGCTGTCCAGTTCGACATGAAGCCAGTCGTCCTGGGCCAAGTCAGCAGCGTCCAACCAGCCACGCCCAAGGTCAGCACGGGCACCGTCACCCTTGCGGCCGGAAAATTAGAGTCGCCGGATGTCGACGCCGTGCGTTTCTCCGACATCAAGCCGCTTGCAGCCTTGCCCCTAAAGGCGGTCAGGTTCACCAGCCCCAGAACGACCTCCAGCCTGCTCGGCGGCGCCTACAATCGTTCGACCTTAAGCCTCTGGACGACGACCAAGGGGAATTCCGGGATAACCGGCATGTTCGGCGAAATGGGCCACTTGACGCTGACCAAACCAAACCTTATGGGGGCATTCCGACCGGCGCTCGGCCTGTCACACTTCCAAACATGGCAGCCGACAAACACCTACTCATGGCAGGACTTCAAACTGGCCGACGCAACAGCCTTCTCCATGCAGACCAAACTCTTCAATAAGTATGTGTCGCTCCAAAACAACCCAGCCGCCAGCCAAATGGACGATTGGTTCGCCAACCCCATGGCGCCTGGGGCAAAGGCATTCGGCGCCTTCGGCAGTGCGCTAGGCATGGTCGCCGCCACGGCCCCCAAAATCACCACCAATGATGCCAAAGACTTGGAAAAATTCGGCCAAAAAGTTGAAATGGCTGTAGAAACATTCGCCAGCGCCTTCCCGGCCAACAGCGTCGGAGCAAAGGCCTTCGATGCGCTCCAGAACGCTTTGAATGACATCAAAACCACCAAGGACCCCACACCAGCCCAAAGCCGGACTCTGAGGTTCAATATCCAGGAGACGCTCGATGCTTTCGAGCGCATTCTGAGCGACAAAAAGGTGGAAGATTCACCGGACATGAAACGGGTCGCCAAAACCCAATTCGACGCAGTGCTTCTTGCCATGGACTCCAAGGATCGCGTTCGGACGGACGGCAAACTCAGGAGTTATTTCCTCGACAGGGAACCACTGCCGCCGGCAGTCGAGCAAATCCTCCTGACATATGCTGGCACCGCAGGCAAGAAACTGACCATCAGTGAGCTGCAACAGAAACTTGGTATGAAGGAGGCTGAAAACGAGGGGAAGTTCGGTTCGCGCACCCTTTATTACCTGCAGCTCCAGACCATCAAAAACCTACAGAACACACTGCCCGAGCTGAACGAGGAAGCCAGCAAAAATATCACGAACGCGGTCACTACGATCGAAGACCTGACCAAGACCGTCACAGACATTCAGTCCGGCGCACTGAAGCAGGCAAAAACCGAAAAACTCCTCGCCAGCCGGCACATCGCCGTCGTCGACGGGGTGCTGACTTACACGGCGAAATCGGGGCAAGGCGCCCGGGCTTTGACGGAGAGCGAGGCCGAGACCGTCAAAGCCGACTGCATTCAGGAACTGAAGACGCAATTTGCCGGCACAATCACGACAACATCCGTGCAATCGTCGTTCACCACCGGCGTTTCTGCGGGCGACTTACTCCTCCAAAAAGGGATAGCCGGATTTAACGAAGCCATCGCCCGGTTTCCGCACGCCATGACTGAAGCGCTCACCAAGGGCGCACCAACCAAACCGGTCTCCGCCGTCACAGGCGCTTTCACCGTGATGATCGCCTGCCATCACATGGGCAGCACGTACGATGAACAAACCACACTCATCGGCGCCATGGTGCAGGACCATGGGGGTATCAGCGCCGACTTGCTGACAGCGGAGAATATCAACCTATTCAAGGCTTCCTTCGGAGACCATTTTAAAATCATCGACCGCAAAGACGGCGCCGGTCCCATGGCCGACATCGACATGACCCAGGACGAGTTGCAGAGCTTCATGAAGGTCATGGCGACCATGAAGGAAGAGAGTCCATTGGGTGCTGCGCTACGGACGTCCATGGCACAAGTCAGCGCAGTAATCAAGCAGGACGGCGTACTCTCCAAGCTGCTCGCTGCCAGCGTGCCGGAAGGCCGTACACTCGACAAGATCTTTGCCGAGTTGGAAACCCGCCTGGAGACACAGGCCGCAAACCAGGCCAAGCTTGCCGCCATCGATGCCAAAGCCCATCTCGCCATCGACAAGATCAACAGCACAGTGACCGTCGTCGACGCCCCGCCCCCTGCCACCATCAGCCTCACCAGCGAACAGGACCGTCAATACCATCTGTCGACGCAACACAACGTCCCGACCGCCGCCAATGACCTGATCAAAGCCAAACTCAGCGCGATCATCCGGGACCAGGAAACGGATCGGGCTGATGAGACCGCCCAAGTCAGGCTGAGCCGCCGCAACCGGGAACTGCAGGACGAAACCCGGCAGGAGGCGAAAGCATTTTCCGACACCCTGCGGGCAAAGGGCGACGAGGCAATCTGGGCGCAGCGGGCGCGTCACCGTGGCACTGACGTCGGCGACCGGCGCTGACGGATCGCTTTGGCTGCCTCCGGTCTACCGCCCAAGCGACCCGTTGGCCGCAAAGCCAACACAGAAGCGAGGAACGGGTTACTCTGAAACCGGCGGTCAGCACACCGCAATCCCCCGCCAGACCTGACCTATAGACTCAAAAGAGGTAGCCCCGATGAGCGGACCGAGAGACGTCACAGCCCCGAACACCCAAGGCGTTGTCATCCAGCAGACGCCTCCGGTGACCGCCGCAGACACGACGCCCCCGGCCGTCACAGAGGACGACGGCAGCAACGCGACCGCCAAGAGCCTCGACCACGACAAGGCCGACCGCACGTCGAATATCACCAAGAGCAAGATTCAACCTGACCAGTTCAAGGTCCCCGAAGACATCGC
>JACMPN010000574.1 GCA_014377495.1 Candidatus Sericytochromatia bacterium | reverse complement strand
GCCATGCCGCTGTTCCGTTTCGCCGCCTCCTACGCCACGGCACAGACGGTGAACCGGTTCACCGTCGGCACCACGGCAGGGACGCCCGGCTCCAAGCATCGGGACATCGCCTTCGAGGCGGATTACGTCCTCATCCCGAACACGGGTGAAAACAACCTCACGCTGATCAACACGGCCACAGGCGATCAGCGGACGATCGCGGCCGGCAACACGCCATCCGTAGTGGACATCGCCGAGACGGGCGGCGGCCTGCTGGCCGTCATCGGCAATGCGGCCTCGAACACCATCACCCTGGCCAACCTGCCTACCGGCAACGTGACGACGGTTGCCGGTGGCCAGACCCCGACGGACATGACGATCCGGGCCGACGGCAAAGTCGCCTTCATCACCAACGCCGGCAGCAACGACGTCAGCGTCATCGACCTGCTCGACCGCAAGGAGATCGCCAGGATCCCCGTCGGCAAACGGCCGGTGCACATCTATCAGACGCCGCCGGCGAGCCTGAGCACCAAGCACACGGCAGGGGATGCCAAGAACCAGATCTGGGTGCTGAACGATGATGGGGACTCCGTCACGGTCATTGCCGGCGACACCTACAAGGTCCTGGCGACGATCGCAGTCGGCAAAGGCCATCACAAATGCGCTTTCAGCCCGACCCGGGCGTACGTCACCAACATCACCAGTGGCGACGTATCGGTGATCGACCGGACGTCAGTGAAATAGGAAACAGCCGGCAAGGCGAAACCTCCCGCCTTGCCGGCGCTCCAGTCATGGCCCAGGATGGAGTCATCTTCGGAAAAACCCAAAGGCACCGACATGCGACGTGCGACCCATTTGCCGGCACTCGGGCTGCTGACAGCCTGCCTCCTGACCGCTTGCCAATCAGGCGGGTCAGCCCCCGCCACACCGGCGACTCCGGCCGCTGCGGCCAGTCCGGTGGCGAGCGCATCGTGGTCACCCGTTCATGTGGCGCCCCTGAAGCAACGGATCGATGCCGGGGAACCGATCCTCATCGTCGATGTCCGCTCCGCCAACGCCTTTGCCTTCAGCCATATCCAGGGCGCCGTCAGTCTGCCGTGGAGTGAGCTGGCCACAGGCCACGCCAGCCTCCCGAAAGACCGGTTCATCGCCCTGTACTGTGCGTGCCCGGATGAACACACGAGTGCCGGCGCAGCACAGGATCTCGCCACGCAATACGGCTACATCAAGCTCCTGGTCATGGTCGGCGGTATCGGCGCCTGGCAACGGGCCGGTTATCCCGTGACGGGCCAGTCACAGTAGGCCTGGCCACCCTCGGATACCAGAGTGGCCGGTTCATTCGCCAGGAAGTGGGTGCCCGCACCGAGCGGGATCCCGCCCGACTGGCCCTGCGGACGATCGCCGCCACCCAGAGCCCCACTGCAGCGGGCACAGCGCAGCGCGGCAGTGCCAAAATACTGACGCCGCTCGTCCACTAGGCTTGAGGGCGGCCGGCGCCTTATGAACGGCTTCTTAACAGGCGTTCAGGGGCTTTCGCGTGTTTTGCCAAGGCGCTGCGGGGTACAAGAGTCACAGGGCCAAAGGGCCGCCACTCAAAACACACGACCAGGAGGCATCATGGGCGACGTCAGTTTGAAGCCAGTCGAAACGGCCGTTGCCACGGCGATCGGTGCCGGTGGTGCCATTGCCGGCGCAGCCGCTGCCGCAGTGGTCGCCGCAAAACAACCGACAGGTGGTCCCGCCGCCCCCAATGCCGCCGCCCCTGCGGGCGATACGGTCAAAGCCGCCAAGACAGGTGTTGCAGCCGCCGTTGCCTCCCTGGATGCCCCGATCAGCGAGCACGGCCAAGTCCTCCAGGCCGCCGTCAAGCAACTGACCTCGATCCGTGAGCGCCAGACCGGTGCCGTGGCCAAAGTCGCCGACGCCGCTGCCGCTGCCCCCGGCCCGTTTAAAGGGATCCGGCTGGCCATCGCCGCTCATGCCCACCGGGTCCATGCCCAGGCCATCCAGGTCTCCGGTGCCGCCGCAGAACGGATCGCAGCGATCGCCGTTGCCCTGCCCGGTGAGCCGATCAAGACCCCGCAACCGATCATCGATGCCGCCAAGCGGATTGCCACCGTGGCCGAAGGCGTCACGGCACACCTCGCCGATCATATCGACTCGACCATCGAGCGGGTCTCGACCAAAGCCAACGGCGCCGCCGAGCACATCGATCAGGCCGTCAAACAGGCAGCCGACACTTTACGCAATGGCGGCGCCAAGCCCCAGGAGATCCACCAGAAACTGTACGAGGGGCTCAAGGAAGCCCTCGATAACCTCAAGCCCCATCCCATCCACATCGAGTTCAAGAAGGCCATCGAGCGCCTGAAGGATCTGCACGACCTGCCGATCGGTGATTTCCCCAAGCCCGACCCGAACAAAATCTGGGCCTGACCGGCGATTGTCGGCCCACGGCTAAGCAGCAAGGCGCCCTGATGGGCGCCTTGCTGCTTTCATACCGCTTGCCCATCTCCGCCGAGGCATCCTGACGTCCATGGTGAACCCCGAATGGCTGCGCTACTTTGTGGCCTTGGTCAAAACCCGCAACTTTGCCGCCGCCGCCGAGCAACTGCACATCACGCCGCAGGCGATGAGCAATGCCATCGCCGGACCGGACTAAGTCGACGGATCGGCCGGTTAACGGGAAAGTACCGTGCTTACGGCATCGCTGCCGGCATCAATGCGGCGGCCTGGGGGCCTTGCAGCAGTTCGGTCAGGGAAAAGCCGACGAACGGCTGAGTCGGAACCGGGATCTTGCCCATGGCCACCCAGAACTTGCGGGCTTCCGGATCGAAGAGGATGGCGTAAAGCGCCCCGTTCGTAGCCAGGCTGCAGGCATCGTCAAACTCCGAGAGCGGGCTCGTCTTGCCGGTCCAGGGATCGACCCGGTCACGCATGATGTTGACCATGCCCAGGGGGGTCAGTTTGCCGTAGAGACTGCCGGATACCTGGGGGCTGAGCAGTTGCCCCAACCGCTCGAAGCGGCGCCGGGAACTGGGATTGACCGGTTCACGGTCCAAAGCGGCGGTCTCCGGGGCCAGGAAATGGTTCGAGGTAAAGACGACCCCGTCGGTCAGGCGCCGTTCGCCAATGTGGTCCGGCGCCATCTCGAAGACCGAGGCCTCTTTGGTGTTGCCGTCGGTGATGGTGAAAATGTCGCAGGTCATGTGCGGCTCGCTTTTGATGAAGGCCCGTGCTTCGGCCAGCGAGTGGCTTTCACCGAGGATCCGGCTGAGCATCTGCACGTGACTGCGGCCCTTACGCCGGTCGACGTTCTTGTCACGGGGCGTGGCCTCGTTGGAGGCGATCGTCACACCCGCCGCGTTGATCCCCGAAAACGGGGCGACGTTGCCCGGAAAGCCGATCGTCGCATGGGGGATGCCGTCCTTCGGCTCACGGACGAAGATGACCGGGTTCTCCAGGATGAAGTCGATCTTCACCCAGTCGAGCAGGCGCCCGTGATAGAGCCGGCCATCGGCCGTGGCCGCCCCGGTGGCGACGAACTGGGAACATCCGGGCGTGACGAGTTTGTCCGCATCCGGCGTGCCGACCCGGACAAACTCGGCGATCATGTCGCCAAAATTCAGGGCCAGGCACTCGTCCATCGTCCAGCCGATGTCCTTGGTTGCGGCCAGGAAACCCTCGATCTCCTGCAGCGTCGTCGGGTAACAGTTGTCCTTGGCGAGGGCGATCAGCCCCTGGGACTGGGCGATCATCAGCATCAGCCTCAGCGTCGGGTTCCACTGGATCGTCTCGTGGCCTGCCTTAAGCTTGTCGTGGAGCAACATGCCGTGCTGGTAGCCCATCTCGTAGGGCGTCCCCTTGAGCCAGACGACCTGGTACCCGCCGATGGTGGCCCGTTTACCGGGCGGCACGGCCGCTGCCGCCGCAGGGACGACCGCAGGAGCCGCATTCGCCGGCAACACAGCCGGGGGCGTCACGGCCAGACTCAGAACCAACGGCACAGCGGCCAGCCAACGACGCATTCAGTGCTCCCCCGGAAAATCACAGCCATCCGCTCGGCCGACTAAGCCATCATCATACCGGAAACCAGGCGCTGACTGGCCGCGACGCGTCAGGCCCGGCAGGTGGTGATGGGGCTCAGGCTTGCAGAAAGGCCCCGGCGACACGTCGTTGAACGTGTCGCCGGGGCCGAGCGGGCGCTGAGCCATGATGGCCCAGCGAACACTTGGTTAGAGGGCGGCGGCCTTCTCTTTGAGGTAGGTGGCCACGCCGGCGGCGGTCGGGGTCATGGCCTGCTCGCCCTTGTTCCAGCCGGCCGGGCAGACTTCGCCGTGCTGCTCGGTGTGCTGCAGGGCATCGACCAGACGCAGGGTCTCGTCGACGTTGCGGCCGAGGGGCAGGTCGTTCAGCGTGGCGTGACGGACGATGCCGTCCTTGTCGATGAGGAACGTGCCACGCAGGGCGACGGCGTCATCGAGCAGCACACCGTAGCTGCGGGCGATGTTCTTGTTCAGGTCGGCCACGAGGGGATAGGTGATCTCGCCGATGCCGCCGTCGCTGATGGCCGTCTTGCGCCAGGCAAAATGGCTGAACTGCGAGTCGACCGAGCAGCCCAGGACCTGGACGCCACGGGATTCGAATTCGGCGATCCGGTGCGAGAAGGCGATGATCTCGGAGGGGCAGACGAAGGTGAAGTCCAGCGGATAGAAGAAGAGCACGACGTACTTCTTGCCCTTGAAATCCGACAGCGTCAGGTTCGTGATCTCGCCATTGGGCATCACGGCGTCGGCGCTGAAATCCGGCGCTTTCTTCTGGATCAAGGTTTCCATGTATCAGTGTCCTTTCACGGGTTGAACCAAGTCATCGGTGTGTCGCATCCGGGACGCCAAACACAGGCATCCCGGCAACATCCGCCCTTCGCTGACCAAGGGTAACCCCGTGATCGGAAAAGCGTTCACCTTCACACAGAGTACGGGGTTTAGAACCGTTTTAACCAGTCTCCCGGCAAACCCTCAGTCGGGCAGGGGGGTTCGGGATTCAGGATCCCTGCAACTTTTTGAGGGCGTCACCCAGGGTCGCCGAACCGTCCAAAATCTGCCGGTACTCCGTCCGGTTCAGCGGGCCTGCCGCATAGGGCCGGTCGAAGAAGAGGAATTTGTCCGTCGCCATCAGATAGGTTTGCTCACCGCCGCCAGCGACTTTCACCTTGGTGAGCATGACGCCCGCCGTGCCCCAGTACTGCATCCAGGGCTTGTCCTGGCCATCGCGGTACTGGTTCACGGGCACCGAGACCCGGGTGTCTACGCCCAAGCGCACATCCGTGCCCAGTCCCTTCAGCCAGGCGGCCGCCGTGGCGACCTGGGCCGGGTCCGTGATCGGGGCCATCCCCACCTCGGCTTTCGCCAGGGCAGCCAGCCCACGGGTCAGCGACTCCGCCGCAGCAAGTTCGTCCGCCAGGGTCAGTTTGCCTTCGGCGCCACCGTCCACGAGCACCTTGGCACTGTTGGTGAAGTCCGCCTGGAACTGGGGCATGACCATCGTCTTCAGAAAGCCGTAGCTCGCCGCCAGCCGGTCGTAATAGGTCGGCAGGGGCTCGACGACCCAGCCGGGGCCCAGCCGCACCGACGTCGGCATGGCGATGTTGTCGAGTTGCTTGGCGTGGGTCTCCCGGGCCTTGGTCATCCCCGTCTTGAAGGCTTCCTCCAACCGCTTCTGATAACGCGCACCGTAGGTCACCCGTTCACTTTCGGGGAGCGACCCCACCTTGAGCAGGGCCTCCAGGGCATGCTGCTGGTAGGCATAGAATCCCGACTCGGCGTTGGGCGCCAGGGAGACCTGGCCCGAGCGGATGGCGTCGATCAGCACTTGCATACGGTCCTGACCGGGCTTCAGCAGACCGGCGGCATCAAGCTTGTAGAACAATTCCGACTCCGCCGACGTCGAGGGCGGCAGGATCGCCCAGGCCTGCAGAAAGGGCGTCTTGGTCGTTCGTGACCGCTCCAGCATCTGGGCCCGCAGCGCCGCGTCCGTCACGGCCTCGGCGAGCGTCCGGCCCGCCGGCAGGAGCTTGGCCAGGTCCTTGGGCGCATAGCCGCTGAACGGGTTCGTCATCCGCTGATAAAACGTCAGGGTCTTGTCGTGGGCGGCGCCGGCGTCACCCGTCAGCAGGCCGGCCAGATGGGCACCGGAGGCCAAATGACGGTCGGCATCCGGACTGATCTCGCCGTCCTGTGACAACCAGGCCCGCTTTTGCTCCCCGAACCAGCCCTGCAGCCAGCGATCCCGCTGGAAAATCGCCGACAATTGTGCATTCCAGGTGAAAAACCCAATCGGTTTAGACAGGATCGGGTCGTCCTGGAATTCCTTCAAAGCGGGGACCAGCTGATCCTGCACGGCCTGCGGCTGTCTGGGGCCGCTGGGCGCCTGTGGAGTCCCGCGCAGGACGGCAGTCCCGGCCAGGCGTGCAGCCACGTCCAGCTTCGCCGGTGTCCCGATGTCGGCCAGGGCCTTCCGTTGCAAGGCATCCAACCAGTTCGGCTTGGCCGTGAAGCCGCCTTCGCCCTGCTCCAGCGCCATTTCCAAACGGGCATAGATGCCGTCGTTGATCTGCTTGGTGATCGCCGTGACCATGTCGGCGGAGGGCAAAAACGCATTGTGCTGCCGCTTTTCGGCATAGGCGATGGCCGACCGGTAGTCTGGGAAGACGCGGTTGGTCAGCTCAGCCTCGGCCGTGTCGAAGTCCTCGATCTCAAGCGTAAACCGCCGCCCATCCGCCTGCCCGGCCAGCAAGGTGTCCAACGCATGATCGGCACCACCGGCCCGGCCGACGATCGTCACTGCCGGATCAGCCGGCATCACCTTGAGACTGGCCGATCCCGCATCCGGGGGTCCCAGACCGTTGGCGCCCACACACCCCACCAGCACGGAGGCGACCGCGATACCAGTTTTCCAACGGCGCATGACGCCCTCCAATTGACTTAGAAACGATTGAGTTGTTTGACGGGTGCTTGACCAGTTTTGTTCCCCGCCCGTGACTGCGCCCCGCGTGGGCGTTGCAGGGCCTGTCCGGCGAGATCAGGCCAGTGGCAGGTGATGGATGAAAATTTTC
This sequence comes from Candidatus Sericytochromatia bacterium, assembly GCA_014377495.1. Classification (GTDB taxonomy): domain Bacteria; phylum Cyanobacteriota; class Sericytochromatia; order JACMPN01; family JACMPN01; genus JACMPN01. The sequence continues at coordinate 1,865 of JACMPN010000574.1, read as the reverse complement.
TCGGAGCACCTGCGACAACAGCGCCGGCCCCGTCGACAACCAGCTGATTGCGCCTGTTCATCGGAACCAGGCGACTTGAAGAGGTGACATCGGTCCAGGCTGAATGGCCACGCCGACCCGGGATAATCGCGGAAATTCAACGGCCCGGCGCAAGAACCAATTGGCGAACAGGGGTAAGAACTGGTATTAATCAGTATTCGAATAGGCCGTGCCGAATGGGCACGGGCCCGCATGCATGTCTGTTCACCGACGCCGCACCGGCGTTTGGCCCGAAGGCGGCACACGTGGTCCGACTCGTTCCCCATCTGGGACCTCGCCCGAGGCTCCGGTGATCCAGGCGTTGCACGCAGTCTGAGAACGAAACAATTTGGATCCGTGCAACGAGTTGGATCCGTCCTGAAGGAGGACCCGGAAATGGCCAAGGGCGATCGTGTCATCGTGAAAATGCGGAATGCTGACACCGGCACCGTCTACACGACGATGAAGAACAAGCGCAACAACCCCGAGCGTTTGGAGCTCAAGAAGTACGACCGTAAGCTCAAGCAGCACGTCGTCTTCAAAGAGACCAAGTAAGCTTGCGGCACAAGCACTGAGAGGCCTGAGGGCCTCTTTTTTTGTGCCCCGGCCTGGGCCGGTAACGGGTATGATCCCGGCATGCCGGCTTGAATCTGGGGCCGGGAAACCGCATAACAGTATCAAGAAGCAATACGAACCACTGGAGGATCCCGGCGATGTCAGGCTATGCGGACGAAGCGCTCTCCGTACTCAAAGCGCATGGGTACCGCATCACCAAGCCCCGCCAGCGGGTCGTCAACCTCCTCGCCGAGACCGACAACGCCCTGTCTCCGTATGAGATCAAGGAAAAGCTCGATGCCGCGGGTGCCCACGTGGACACCGTCAGCATCTACCGGATCCTCGAATGCCTGGAAGAAAACCAGCTGATCCACCGGGTCCTGACCACCGGCAAGGTGCGGCGATGTGATCTGGAGCAGGAAGACCACTGTGCCCTCGATCAGACGGACCACTGCCACCACAACCTCGTCTGCCGGGCCTGTGGCAACGTCCAGGAAGTCCACTGCCCGGGTGTTGAAAACCTCATCGCCGCCGTTGCCACCCAGTCCGGCTTCCGCATCGAACAGCATCACCTCGAATTCAGCGGCGTCTGCATGAAATGTGCCTGATCCGATCCGTCGTAAGGGCTCGGTCAGTTATGCTCCAATGAGCCCTAAGTCAGCCCTGACAGGGTCGGTAGCCGCTCGACAGGCCCCCGTTCCGGAATAATTTTACGAGCGGCGGCTGGCTGCCGGTGCCAGTTGCAGCCATCAGTCCGGCAGAATCGCCCTACCAGTGACCACGACAGGCCCTTGACCGCGCAGCGCTTCCGTATTACAACACCTTTGCATTTAAGCGAAGATGAACTGGAGCCTCCGCTATGGAGTTGACGATTAATCCTGACAAGGCGGGGGCCGCCACGGCGATCCTCTGCGGCATTCACTGTGTGTTGATGCCTGTCATCGTCGTCGCCCTGCCCCAGGTCCACATCGCCGAGTCCTGGGAGTGGCTGTTCTTCACGACCAGCTTCCTGATGGGCTCTTGGAGCGCTTTTTCGACCTACCGTCACGACCGCGAAGTCTGGCCGGCAACGACAATGCTGTCGGGCTTGCTGATCCTGCTCCTGCCCCACCTGCTCGGCCTGCCCGAGGCGATCCATCCCGTCACGGCCGTGATCGGGGCGTCGATCCTGATCAGCATCCACGTCCGCAACCTCCGGGTCCATGCCAAGCATCACGCTCAGCCCCGGCCGGTGGTCGCCCAGACCGTCGACTCGCTGACGGTGGCCTCCTAGCTACCTCGTCCGGCCCGGG
>JACMPN010000573.1 GCA_014377495.1 Candidatus Sericytochromatia bacterium | reverse complement strand
GTGCGGAAGTTGGGCGTCTTGCGGCATGACGGGCAGCGATAGCAATCGACCTTGATCTGCAGGACGACGGGAAAGTCGAGCCCGACGTCGATCGCTTGGCGGACGGCGCCGTCATGCCGGGGCGACTCGGTGCCGCAACGGGGGCAGGCGTACGGGCGGAAATCGGCGTCGATGAACTTGATCTCGACATTCAGGCGTGCGATTCTGGAAAGAAGCAAAGGGCTGATCTCCCGGCTGTCGTTGGGTCTTAAGCAACTTCAACCAACCGAAAGCTCGGCCCTTTGACCATTTCGGCGATTCCACGTTGATCGAAAAGTCTCGAACTAACGGCGGCTATTGGAGGCGACAACCTTCGGACTGCTACCGACATATGCCCCCAAGTGCTCGCCGGTCAGTGTCGACTTTGCTGCCACCAAATCGGCCGGCTTGCCTTCGAACACGATCCGCCCGCCGTCGTGGCCTGCGCCCGGCCCAAGGTCGATGATCCAGTCGGCGTGCGCCATCACCGCCTGGTGGTGCTCGATCACGATGACCGACTTGCCAGAGTCGACGAGTCGATCCAACAGCCCGAGCAACTGCGCGAGGTCGGCCAGATGCAGCCCGTTGGTCGGCTCGTCGAGCACGAAGATGCCGCCGTCGGCACCCATGTGCGTCGCCAGCTTGAGCCGCTGCCGCTCGCCACCCGACAATGTGGGGAGCGGTTGGCCGAGCCGCACGTAGCCGAGCCCTACGTCAGCCAGGCGCTGCAAGATCGCATGCGCCGCCGGTGTACGCGCCTCGCCGGCACTGAAGAAGGCGAAGGCATCGGCGACCGACAGGTCGAGCACCTCGGCGATGTTCAGCCCGCCAAGCCGGTAGTTCAGCACGGACGCCTGGAACCGCCGGCCCTCGCAGTCCTCGCAAACCGTGGAGACGCCGGCCATCATCGCCAGGTCGGTGTAGATCACGCCTGCGCCGTTGCAGGCCTGACAGGCGCCCTCGGAGTTGGCGCTGAACAACGCCGGCTTCACGCCGTTGGCCTTCGCGAACGCCTTGCGGATCGGGTCGAGCAGTCCTGTGTACGTCGCCGGGTTGCTCCGTCGCGAGCCGGGGATCGGGGTCTGGTCGACAGACACCACCCCGTCCCGGCCACAGACCGAGCCCCGCATCAGTGAACTCTTGCCCGACCCAGCCACACCGGTGACCACCACCAGCACACCGAGCGGGATGTCGACGTCGACGCCCTGCAGGTTGTGCGTGCGGGCGCCACGCACCGCCAACACACCCGACGGTGTCCGCACCGACGGCTTCAGGGTGGCCCGCTCCTTCAGGTGACGCCCGGTGAGCGTGCCGCTCGCCCGCAACCCGTCGACGGTGCCCTCGAAGACCACCTCGCCGCCGCCGGTGCCGGCGCCAGGGCCGAGGTCGACGACGTGGTCGGCAATGGCGATCACCTCAGGCTTGTGCTCGACCACGAGGACGGTGTTGCCCTTGTCGCGCAGGCGCAGGAGCAGGGCGTTCATCCGCTGAATGTCGTGGGGATGCAGCCCGGCTGTCGGCTCGTCGAAGACGTAGGTCACGTCGGTGAGCGACGACCCGAGGTGGCCAACCATCTTGGTGCGCTGCGCCTCGCCGCCCGACAGCGTGCCGGACGTCCGGTCGAGGCTGAGGTAGCCCAAACCGATCTCCACGAACGCGTCGAGCGTGTGCCGCAGTGTCGTCAGCAACGGTGCGACGGACGGCTCGTCCAGACCCTGCATCCATCCGGACAGGTCGCTGATCTGCATGGCGCAGGCGTCGGCGATGTTGATCCCCTTGATCTTGGAGGACCGGGCGGCCTCGCTGAGCCGGGTGCCACCGCACTCGGGGCAGCCGGTAAAAGTGACCGCTCGCTCCACGAAGGCGCGGATGTGCGACTGCATCGCGTCCTTGTCCTTGGACAGCATCGACTTCTGGATCTTCGGGATCAGGCCCTCGTAGGTCAGGTTGATGCTATCGACCTTAATCTTGGTTGGCTCTTTATAGAGGAGGTCGCTGAGCTCCTTCTTGGTGAATTTGCAGATCGGCTTGTCCGGGTCGAAGAAGCCGCAGCCGCTGAAGATGCGGCCGAACCAGCCGTCCATGCTGTAGCCGGGGATCGTCAGCGCACCCTCGTTGAGCGACTTGCTGTCGTCGTACAACTGCGACAGGTCGATGTCCGTCACCGAGCCCATGCCCTCGCACCGCGGGCACATGCCGCCGAGGATCGTGAACGTGCGCTTCTCAGTCTTCCCGCCGCCCTTTTCTGTCGTGATCTGCCCGGCCCCGCTGGCCGAGGCGACGTTGAAGGAAAAGGCGTTGGACGGCCCGATGTGCGGCTGGCCGAGACGGCTGAACAGCACCCGCAGCATTGCGTTGGCGTCGGTCGCCGTGCCGACCGTTGAGCGGGAGTTGGCGCCCATGCGCTCCTGGTCGACGATGATCGCCGTGGACAGCCCTTCCAGGACGTCGACTTCGGGTCGCGACAGCGTCGGCATGAATCCCTGCACGAAGGTGCTGTAGGTCTCGTTAATCAACCGCTGCGACTCCGCCGCAATGGTGCCGAACACCAGCGACGACTTGCCCGATCCCGAGACGCCGGTGAATACCGTCAGCCGCCGCTTGGGGGTCTCGACGCTGACGTCTTTCAGGTTGTTATGCCGGGCGCCCTGGACGCGGATCAGGTCGTGGCTGTCTGCGGGGTGCGGGATGGAGGGAGGCATGTTCACGATCCTGTCATTGCGTAGCGACGGTCTATGAAAAGATCCCCGCAGGCGTCTCTGGGCAAGCACGGGTCGAGTGGCGTTTGCGCCTGAAGCGTCTGTCGGTCAACTGAGAGATGGCAGTCTATCGGATCGTCCTGCACAGCGGGCGTGCAGCAGCGGCACAACTCAAGATCCGATACCCCATGTGCGGCGTCCGTGGGATCGACACGTTAGGTTGATGCCTTGAGCGGGGCCACCTCTTGCACCGGTCCTGCGTGCACCGGCACCGACATGGTTATGCGTATTTAGCGAGGATCGTCTGGGCCAATGCGACGTAAGCATCGCGGGCCTCTGGGGGTGATTTGCCCTTGCAAGCGGTCCATGCGTCCCATTTGGCTCGCGCCTCAAGTTGAACGGCCCAGGGCTGCGATGACCTATTGTCGCCCGCTGTGGCCTGCTTGTAGAGGCCATATAGCTTCAAAAGCTCAGTGTTGGCAGGGGACACCTTCAGACGCTTCAAGGCTGCGGCCGATTCTGCAAATTGTTGTTCATTGCTGCCGTCGGACATGCGGTTCTCTCCCAACCTGATCGCGGATCGAGTGCATTTACAACCGGTATCATAGCGGCCGTCTCGGTTGTAAATGCATGTTCCTGAAGCTGACCTAATCCGGCAGTTTCATGGGCATGTCCTGCGGCACGAGCTCTTTGAGTTCCTCGATGGTGGGATCGGTGCAGGTGGAGAGCCGATTGGCATGGTTGGCGACGGCACGCTCAAAGAGGTTCCGAACGCCTCGGCCATTCCCAAACCGGGTCCCGTCCTCCGGGCCGACTTGGCCGAGCAGTTTCTGCATGGCTATTTCGGCGTCCGGGTGCAGCAGGAAGTGGGACTTTTCACAGATGGTTTTGAAAATTGCAAACAGTTCGTCGCCGGTATAGTCGACGAAATGAATGAAGCGATTAAAACGGGAGCGCAGGCCGGGATTGGAGTCCAGGAATTCGGCCATTTCCTTGGGATAGCCGGCGACGATGACGACCAGGTCGTCCCGATGGTCTTCCATGAGCTTCAGGAGCGTATCAACGGCTTCCCGGCCGAAATCGGCGCCACCTTTCGACGATGTCAGGGAGTACGCCTCGTCAATGAAGAGGACGCCGCCGATCGCCCGCTCGACCACTTCTTTGACCTGGATCGCAGTCTGACCGACATAGCCGGCCACCAGGCCCGATCGATCCACCTCCGTCAAATGTCCTTTGCTCAGCAGGCCGATCGCTTTGTAGATCTTCGCCACCATGCGGGCCACCGTGGTCTTGCCCGTGCCCGGATTGCCCGTGAAGACGAGGTGCTTGGACAACTGGGGGGAAGGCAGTCCCTTGCTCTTACGCATCTGGTCGACGCGGGCCAGGTTCAGCAGGGTCTCCACTTCGATTTTCACCGCATCCATGCCGGTCAGGCTGCGAAACTCCCGCAGCAGGTCCTCCAGGTTAGGTTCCTTCGGTGCTTGCGCCCGAGCTTGTTTGGCTGCCGCCGCCGTGGCGGCGAGGCTCGCCGCCAGTGGCTTGTCTTGGGCTTTGGCGACGCAGCGGGCCATTTTCTCGATGAAATTCTGGCGCAACCGCTCCTCACTGGGGGTCTCTGCGGCATCGGCGCCCGCAATGATCAACGCTGCGGAGCGAAACGCTTCGATGACCTGATTGGCGTAGTCCGAACCGTGTACCCGATCATGGATGACGAAGGCGTCCATGAACTCCGGGCAGCCGACTTTGTCCGGGCCGGATTTTCCGAACCGGTTGATTTCTTCCATGATGGCGTTGACGGTATCGCCCTTTGACGAGAAAAACTGGCGGTAGAGGTCATATTCCTCGTTGGCAATCTTGCCGTCGGCACAGATCACCGTTGCCGCCAGCGTGGCCAGGTGGACGCGGACGTGCGTGGACATCTTGTAGCGGTCCTTCCACAGTCCGGCAACGGTGACCGTATCGCAGATCGCTGCCATGTCTTTCAGAATGCGGCGCAACTCTTGCTTTGGGTCGTTCATCGGTGTCCTTCCTGCGGCGGTGGATCGGGTGCCGGCGACACCGTCACTCGGTGGGCGACCACTCTCCTGGCTTCGTTACAATTGCCAAAGGCCCCTAGTGCAAACTAGAGGCCTCTGGCAAGCTGTGTCGTTGCAACTGTCGCGGTGACCGGGTGGGCGATCCGGCAACTGGCCGGGGGACTTGGCCCAAGCACTGGGCTTAAAACGGCGTCCCCGGTCCTGTCAGCAACGACAATTCAGGCAGTTGTTACTTCACCCGCACGTGGGCGGCATTCACCCAACCAGTGGTGTTGTTGCGCGTCCACTTGACCAAAACCAGGCCATTTTTGACTTGCTTGACCGTGCCGGCGTACCAGTGGCCATCCCACTTGACCTGAACATTGCTGTTCACCATGGGCGCACCCTTGGAGGCGGCGGCGGGCTTGGCGGCGGGCTTGGCGGCGGCGGGCTTGTTGGAAGGAGCCGCAGACGGCTTCGTCACAGCGGGCTTAGTGGAAGCGGCAGCAGACGGCTTCGCCGCAGCGGGCTTGGTGGAAGCGGCAGCAGACGGCTTCGCCGCAGCGGGCTTGGTGGAAGCGGCGGCAGACGGCTTCGCCGAACTGGTCGTGTGCAGGTCCGCGGCGAGAGCGGCGGGCGCGACGCTCAGGGCGATGAGCAGGGCGGCCATGGTTTTGGTGAGTTGCTTGGTGTTCACAGTGGTCTCTCTTTTAGAGCGTCGATGCGACGATCGATAATGCGGCGCGGAAAGACAAGTGCTTGAGCGCCTCGAAACCACAGAATACCGCAGGATTGCCCTAAACCTGCAGGCCTGGACCAAGTATTCTTTGGAGTCGCCCGGCACTTGGCCCGCCCACAAAACGAGGTCAGGACCTGCCTCGGTATGTGAGCGCTCCTCGCCAATTGCCAATTGTTATGGTAAATTATAACCTGTCCTTAACCCTATCTTACTCACTGAGCCGAACCCCGTGGCGATGCGAGGCACTTTGCCCAACAGCCGGTTTCTGATTGCCACGTCACTGCTGCTTGCGAGCTGCGGTGCCCCTGGCGTGCCGTCTGCCAGTTGCAGCCCATCGCCTGCCACACCGGCCGTCATCACCCCGGTGGCCACGCCGGTCCCCCGGGCGCCGCACAAACCCAGGGCCGCGGTTGTCGGGACTGGCGCCGTGGGTACCGGCACTCGGGCCACGTCACGGCAGTCACCGATCCCGCCGCCGGTGGCTGCCGTGACGCCCTCACCGCTGACACCGATTCTGGACGGCCTGCGGCACCTGTGGTCTGAGACGCAAACGATGCAATCACGCGTCACGAGCTGGGAGACGGACGGCAAGACCGAGCGGACCCAAGAGGTGGATGCCGAAATCGCTAAACCGGACCGGATGTGGGCCAAGATCCTCAAGGGCAGCGATGGCGCCACGGTCGGCACCCAGGTGCTCTGGAATGGGGACACCACCTGTCGGATCCAGACCAAATTCTTCGGGTTTCCGCTGAAATTGACGATGCCGATTGCCGACTCACGGCTAAAGTCGCTGCGCGGTTGGACCTTGGCGGATGTCTCCGTTGCCCGCTTCTTCAAGGCCCTCCTCGCCGACAAGGCACCCATTCGCTACGTGGGCCAGGCGATGTTCGGCGAACAGCAAGTCGACGTCCTGGAACTCGTGACGCCGGAGGTTGTTCCCGGGATTACGAAGGAACACATCGGCGTCTCGCTAGATCACCAGTCGATGTTGGTGCGAGAGTTTTACGTCGGCGACACGGTCGTTTCCCGCAGCCATTACTCTCAACAGGCGTACAACATCGCTTTGCCGCCGGAGCATTGGAACTTCTAAGCGCTGTCCTTGACGCAGCTGGGCCCACTGCTCGGGCGCAGGCGCTACGATGCGGTCACCCAGTTGCGGCAACACTGAATTGCCGGGCGTGGGAACGCACCTGCGGAAGCCCCGAGTATCGCCATACGTGGGAGCCAGAGCGCCATTGTCCGACCCCCTGCCAGCCATTGAAAAAGCGGTCCGTTCAGGACGTTTGATCAGCGATGCGGATTTGCAGATCTTTTGGCGCCTGCCACCAACGAAGCGACTGGACGAGGACGACCGGACGATTGCAACTGGTCCGTACCTGGCCACGCCCCTGCGTCAGGCCGATGGTCGCCGTTTGTGGCGCCTGAGCCGGGGCATTGAAACGCCGGCCAATCCAAACTCGCCCACGTCTCGGATCATCGCCCTTCCCTTGCCCGGGATGCGCTGCCTCCAAGGGGCTCATCACCAACTCACGGCACCCACATACATCAAAGACGACTTTGCGCCAGCCGAGATCCTGGCCGAGACCTTGGCCAGGCTCAGCCAGCGGGAACCCGACTTCGTTGCCGCCGGGACCACGGACGCGGGACTGGCCGGTTTGCGCCAAAGCCGCATCCTGGCGGACGCTGCCGCCCTTGAGGACGACTGGCGGGCCTGGATCCGCCCCGAGATCAAGTGGGCGATGGACCAATTTGGCATGCATGAACGGGTGTCCGGGCTCGAAGTCCAAATGACGGTCCACGGCGACGGCGCTTTTTACCGCACGCACCGGGACGTCAGCGACAGCGTGGAAACCGATACCCGCATTGTGACGTTCGTCTACTACCTGAGCCGCAGTCCCCGACCGTTTTCGGGTGGCCAACTCAAGCTTTACGATTACCGATGCGTCGAGGGCATTTGGCGTCAGGCTGAGACGTTTCGCCTCATCGAGCCTGAACCGAACCGCCTCATCCTATTTCCAGCCTGCTTTCTGCATGAAGTGCTGCCGGTTGAGAGCCTCAGCGGCGCCTTTGCCGACAGCCGCTTCACGGTCAACGGTTGGGTGCATCGGTAAGATTGACTGTCGGAGGCTACTTGGCCGTTTTTATCCCGTAACGCCGCCCGGCGTCACGGCGTTCACCCCCACCACGCCGATGGCCGCATCGCTCTGCAGACCGCCCTCTAACGGTGTGGCAAGTTGGCTACGATTGACCTGATCAGAGGCGGCTGCCTGGGGCTTCAGGTGGGTGACGGCGTCAAAGCAGGAGGAATCATGCGTGGATTGGGTCCGGTGGCCGCTGGCTGGGGCTTCGTGCTGAGTGCGGCATTGCTGGCGGTGCCGCTCCCGGCCTTGGCCAATGACACGGAGGTGGAGGGCGTCGGTGGGCGTGTCCGGGCGATGTCCGGCGAAAACCGGCAGATTCGCATGGTGCGGGAAACCGTCACCATGGAGGTCTATCCCACGTACTACGACGTGACCGTCGACTTTTCGTTTGCCAATGACGGTCCGGCCACGGCGGTCAAAATGGGTTTCCCGGAGAGTGGCTACCCTGCCAATGGCGGAATCTCGGCCTTTTCCGGGTTTCGCACCTGGGTGGACGGCAAGGCCGTTGCCGCCACGCGCCAGCAGGTGCCGGGCAACCCCGACGTTGACGGATACCAAGCCTACTGGGTGAAGGAGGTCGCCTTTGGTGCGCACCAGAACCACCGGATCCGGGTGCAATACCGCGCCCCGACGGGGGGATCGGTCCCTTCGCGGCCCTTCAGCGACAGTGCGCTCATTGCGGAGTACAACTTCACGGGCGGAAACTGGCAGGGCACGGTGGACGACAGTCTGCTGACCGCCAATCTGCACGTCCCGCCCGACTTCGTGGTGCATTTCGGCCAGGGTCGGGCGACGACCCCCATGACCCGGAGCGGCAACTCACTGGTGTTTCATCGCCAAAACTGGCAGGCCCAGGAGAAAGTGACCATCTGGCTCACGCACGAGCCCTACGTGATGAATCACCGGCGATTGACCACTGCAGATACCGTCAATCTGAGCTGCGACCAACTCTGGCAGACACGCAATGAAATCTATGCCCGCCATGGCCGGGAGTTCCAGTCACCGGAGGTGCGGGCCTATTTCCAGCGCCAGCCCTGGTATCGGGTCGTCCCCGGTTACACCGACAGTCGCCTGACGGCACTCGAAAAGGCCAACGCCGCCACACTGTTGGCAGGTGAGCACCGGCAAGGGTGCGACTAGGCATCCGGGTCAGTTAGGCCATGGAGCTTGATGGAGATCCTGCCGACGTAGTCCCCGTAGGATCATCTGTCCACGTCGATCGGGCGAAAAAAGGCCTGAGCCGCCCCAATCTGGGACTGCTCAGGCCGATGCCGTCAGACAAGGTGAATGAGGCGTTACTTGAGTTCGAAGCTGCCGATGATGCCATAGGCTTCTTCTTCGTTCATCGTTTTCGTGCCGCCGTAAACGTCGATGAAGTACAGGTTTTCCCCCTTGCGGATGAAGGTGGTGAAGCCTTGGAACTCGTTGCCCGTCTTGTCCTTGGCGGTGTAGTAGAAACCGTCGTTGCTCTCATAGTTCGCACCAAATTCGCCTTCGGCGCCGTAGTCGGCTTTATTCGAGGCGGCAACTGCGTCCCAGACCAACCGGCGATCGGTGTCGGTGTTGACGTAGGGGATGGTGCCCTTCATGACGTTGACGCCGCTGTTCGCCGCGGCGCTCGCCTCGATGCCGTAGCCGACAAGACCGGTGAATTGGCCCGCCTTGGCGGGCGTTTCGAAAACCTTCCAGTTGGCCGGCACGGCCAGCGTGAAGCCGGCACCGGTAACGATCTGACCTGTCTGCTTCGCTGCAGTGGGTTTGACCTTGGTGGCGGCTGCGTTGGCAACGCTGGCGGTCGCGTCGGATCCGGTGTTGGTGGTCGTCGTCGTCGTCGTGGTTTTACCATCGAGACCCGTGGTCGACGTCGAGCAGCTGGACTTGCCGGCGGTCAGCGGCAGCGTGGCTAACAAGCCGAGGATGATGAGAGTACGCCTGGTCAATGTGATTGCTCCCCCAAAAAAGGTCATGAATGAGGGACTTGAGTCCCATTGCTGGAGGGCATCATAGCCAATTTTTCAGCCTCTTGGGCCAGTCTGGCGTTGTGTGGGGCCGGCCAGCTGGCCCCAGCGGTCAGCGGCAGCAGGTCAGCCACATCCCGGCCGTTGGCGTGGGCGAGACCGTCTGCGTACAGTGGGATCCGGTGACACTCTGTGGCGGGCGATCCGCCCGGCGTTGCGTTAGGGTACCAGCGTGATTGCGAAACTGCGGGGAACGAGAACGTGGGCGACCCAAACCTGATTGGCACGATATGCCGTCTGGGCTCTGGTGTTTTTTTGATCCGGCACTACGAGACCGCCATTGCGATCGGTCGCCTGATGCAATCGGGCGGCATGGCCAAAGCCTGGCCCAGGATGTTGAAACTGACGGCTGAGGGGGCTGCGGTTTTTGTCACCGAAGGCGGCGCGGACGTCGAGGTGCTCGAACAGCAACATGCCGTGCTCGGGCCGGGCGTGGCCGAGAGCCTCGTGCGCATCCGCTTCAGCGGGTCCACCGATCCTGACCTTGGCGGCGAGTTCTGGATGACGGAAAAGGCCCTCACGAACCTGCCCGGCTGAGGGCGGGCCCTGCGTCATCGACCCCGGCAGCGATTGGGTGGTAGTGGCCACCTACGTCCGTTTTCACGGCTTGGCAGGGCGGGCGTAATTTCTGCCTATAGGGTGACCGCCTGACTTGGCGGCGATCTCGCCATCCCGCAGCAGGGCATCGCCTTTGCGCAGATGCCGGTGGCTATACTTGGCACGCATGTGAGCTTTAGCGAAGGATCCGCCTGTGAAGGGTTTGTCGTTGGCGGTTGTTTCAGCGGTGCTATTGGGCTTGCCCGCAGCCGCCACCACACGGGTCATGGTCCTGCCCGCTGATCCGCTCACGGGTTCAACGGGCCAAGGCACCTGCGGGTTGGGTGCGGTGGCGTTCCAGATTGCCGT
>JACMPN010000572.1 GCA_014377495.1 Candidatus Sericytochromatia bacterium | reverse complement strand
GCCAAAGCCCAGCCAGACCAACGCCCCCCCCCCGGGGGGGATGCGGCCCTTTGATCTGTTTAAACGGTTAGCCGGACTTGGCCACGGCGTTACCGGCCAGATAGCCGGTCATGCCCCCGATGAGCAGGCCGGCGACCGCACCCTGCCATGACTTCGTCTGCAACCCGCGCAGGCCGCCCAACACGACACCGCCCGCCAGGCCACCCATCGCCGGGGCCCAGGTCGAGTCTTTCGTCGTCATCGCCGTCACCCCACCCACCAGGGCGCCGGTCCCGGCGAGCAGCAGGGTCATCCCGACGATTGCTCCGGCGCTGGAACCAAAGGGCATGGCTGCTTTGAGGGACTTGGGAATGAATTGGCTCTTGGCATCGATGGCCATGACGGCCAGCGGGGCGGCCATCATCATTGCCGATTTCGTGCCGGCCAAGGCGCCGGGGCCAATGCCGCCGATGAACTTGTCTTTCAGCGTCAACGGGCGCACACCCGGCGCTGGCTCGGGAGACCCGGGCGCAGGACGTTGGAGGGTACGGAGCGGCGTCACTGCCGTCCCTGCCACTCGCAACGAATCGATTGCCATGTGAATCCCTCTCCCCGTCAACCGTCTGTTATCAGTATCGGTCATGCGGCCCGGCAATCTTCTTACAACCAGTTAGTGCTTTGGTGAAGGTTTCCCAAAGGTGGGCGGACTGGTACCGGTAACCGAGGCAAGAGCGACCGGTTCCGGGTATAACAGGGGCGTGTTCCCAAATTGTCCAGCAGGAGACGGCTCACATGATGTGGATGCCACAGGCAGCGACGGCGCCATTGCCGACGAGCGCACCGCAAAAGACGGCTGAACCCCGCGTGACGGTGCGTTGGCTGCCGCCGCACAAGGTGATCGTCCACAACAACGACCACAACACCTACGAACAGGTGATCGGCATCCTGATGCGGGCGGTACCGGGGATGACGATTGCCGAGGCCATCGAGCACGCCCACACGATCGACGAGAGCGGTTCGACGGTCGCCTATCGGGGCATGGTCGACGAGGCCGAGACCATCGCCGCCAAGATCCGCACCATCGGCATCACGGTCACGGTCGAACCGGACGCCTGACGACGCCCAGCAAGCCGGCCCGGGCCGGACTGTGCCAGACTGAGCCCCGGTGACGGTGCGCCGTTGACCGTCCGGACTCCGCCACCTTGCCCCTGTGCCACCCACAAGAGGAACTCATGCCGGAATCCACGTCACCGATGGACGAGGCCGCACGCCTGAACGCCCTGAGCGGATTGCATCTCCTCGACACGCCGCCGGAAGAGCGCTTCGACCGCCTGACCCGGCTGGCCCAGCACTTGCTGCGCGTGCCGATAGCCCTGATCAGTCTGATCGACACCGACCGCGTGTGGTTCAAATCGGCGCAGGGTCTCGCACTCAAACAGGTGAGCCTGGATGTCTCCTTTTGCACCCATGCACACGCAAACCAGGGGCTATTCGAGGTGGCAGACGCCCGGAATGACCCACGGTTCGCAGGCAATCCCCTCGTTACCGGCGACCCGCACATCCGTTTTTATGCCAGCTGCCCCATCGTCGCCCCCGACGGCACGCCGATCGGCGTGCTCTGTGTCGCGGACCGCACGCCCAGTGGGCTCACCGACGGTGATCGCCAGGCGTTACGCGATCTGACCGAAATGGTCAATCAGGAGTTGCGCCTGGGCAGCGGAGTGAGGCGCGCCTGGCGTCCGTCATCGAACACCTGCCGGTCGGTTTTCTGAGCATGGACGCGACGGGCCGCATCGAGTGCGTCAACCGCAAGGCCGAGACCCTGTTCGGCCTCTCGGCCGGGACCACCGGCGACGTCACGTTGGGCAGCCTCCTGATCCAACCGGCGGACGCCCCGGCGGACGTGCTGCAGCACCTGTTGAGGACGTCGTTCGAGGTGCCCAGCCCCTGGGAGGGCCGACGCACCGACGGTTCCCATTTCCCTTGCGACGTGACGATCTACACCCTGCCCGGCGACGACGGGGCAACACATGCCATCCACGTCCGGGACATGAGCGAGCATCGGGAGGTGGACCGCCTGCGCCGGGAGTTCCTGTCGACGGTCAGCCACCGGCTACGGACACCGCTGTCGGCGATCCGGGGCTCCCTGGGCCTGCTGGCCAAAGGAGTGGTCGGTCAATTGCCCGCACCGGCCCACGAGATGCTGGTCATCGCCGAACGCAACAGCGTGCGGATGGCCAGTCTGATCAATGACATCCTCGATCTCGAGTTTCTGGAAAGCGGCCAGATGGTGCTGCGTTGGACCAATCAAAGTCTGAACGATGCCCTGAACCTCTTGCCGGCGGCGCTCAAAGCCTCCCTGACGGCCCGCCGGATCACCCTGGACGTCTTTGGCGGAGAGATCCGCCTGGCCGCCGATGCGGACCGGTTGGCCCAATTGTTGGAAAAACTGCTGACCAATGCCGCCAATTTCTCGCCGGCAGGGAGCACGGTGGCGATCGCCGTCGCGGCGGCCGATGGTTGGGTGAATGTCGAGGTCCACGATCGTGGCCCCGGCATTGCGCCGGCACACCGCCAAATCGTCTTCGAGCGGTTCTGGCAGGCCGACACCCTGGATAGCAGTCAGCGGGGCGGGGCGGGTCTGGGCCTGACGATCGCCCGGGCCATCGTCGCCTTGCACGGCGGCACCATAGGGGTCGGCAGCAACGTGACCGAAGGCACCACCCTATGGTTCCGCTTGCCCGCCAATGCCAAGCTGGACACCGGCCCATTGAGTTTGGCGTAACCGTACTGTGCAGGTATTGATTACCGGCGGGGCTGGCTTCATCGGCTCCACGATCGCCCGGCGATTCCTCGCCGATGGCCACCGCGTGCGGATCCTGGACAGCCTGGAAACAGGCTTGCTGGCCAATATACCCGCCGATGCCGAATTCATCGAGGCGGATATCCGGGACACGGACACGCTGGGAAAAGCCTGCCAGGGCGTCGAGGTGATCCTCCACCAAGCCGCCATGGTGTCGGTCGTGCTCTCCGTTGCGGAGCCCAGTCTCTGCTTTGACGTGAATGTCGTCGGCACCCAGCGGGTCCTGCAGGCCGCCGTCGCCGCCGGCGCCCGCCGGGTCGTCATGGCCAGCTCTTCGGCCGTATACGGGAACAACCCCGTCCAGCCCAAACGGGAAGACTCGCCCCTCGACCCTTTGTCACCCTATGCCGACAGCAAGCTGACGAACGAGGTCAACGCCCGCTATTACAGTGCCTATCATGGTTTGGAAACCGTCTGTTTCCGGTACTTCAACGTCTTCGGTCCCCGGCAGCGGCCTGACTCACCCTATTCCGGCGTCATCTCGATTTTGGCCCTCAAACTGATGCAGGACGAGACGTTCACGATTTTCGGCACCGGAGAACAGACACGGGACTTCGTGTTTGCCGAAGACGTGGCTGGTGCCATCACGGCTGCCGCCACCCAACCTGGCATCCGCCATGAAGTGCTGAACGTCGGCAGCGGTCGGCCCACATCCCTGCTGGAACTCGTGGAACTGGCCGCAGCGGCCATTGGACGGCCGCCCAAACTCGCCTTTGCCGAGGGGCGGGCGGGAGACGTCATGCATTCGCAGGCGGACGTGACGGGCCTGGCCCAACGTCTCGGCTATACCGCCCGCACGTCCCTCGACGTCGGGCTGGCCCGGACGCTGGACTGGATGCAAGGGTAAGTGGTCAGAACCACCAGCTGCCATCGAGTTGCAGCCGGTAATACATCCCGCCGGTGCCCTGATTGAAGCTGCGGCCGCTCCAGGTGCCGTTCAGCCGGATCTCGGCATCCCGGGCCACGTCCCAGGCGATCTGCGCCGCCACCAGCGGGGCAGCCTGGCCGAGCCGGGCGTCCCAGCCCAATCCGGGCTGCAACTCGAACCGGACGTTGCCCAGCCGTGGGGCCCAGCCCAGCGTCACCGTGTGCACGTCCGTCCCGACCGGCAGCCCCACTGCCGGCCCCATGTCGAACCAGTCACGCCGCCGATACTGATAGGTCGCAAACAACGGGCTGGCCGCAACTGACGTCGTCGCGGCGACGTGGTGCTCGTTGGGCCACATGAATATCGAGGCGTTGGTCGATTCGCCTCAACTGGTCATGATCACGCCCCGGGGAATTGTTGCGACAGTGGGCAAGAAGAAGATGCTCGGTAGAACTATTAAGTCCGACGCTATCGATTTCGGCTTGGTTCGTGGATTTGATCCGTGTCAGTACACGGACGAGCGCGGGTTCGGCAAGTTTTGCATCGAGTTCGCAGCGGCCGGCGGTCAGATGCTCGGCCGGCTCCAGTGGACATGGCGCGGG